>JAABTE010000116.1 GCA_011390035.1 Desulfobacteraceae bacterium
CGGTTTCAAAGTCGATGAGCCCCAGGGACGACTCCTCCGGGGAGGACAGAAACAGCGGGTACCTGTTCGCGTCCGCCACCACGAACAGGTTGTCCGGCTTCAGGTCGCGAATGGCGATCTTTTGCCTCCTCAGCAGGGCCAGCAGGTTGATCATGTTGTAGATCAGGCCGGACATCTGGATCTTGTTCTGGGTGAAGCTGACGCCGTAAACATACTTTAGCACTGCCTCGTGATAGGCGCCCACGTCCCCGGCGTTGGCGGCCATCAGGTCCGCGAGCATGGCGTTCAGCTCCCCCACGAACTCGGCGGGGGCGTCCGCGTCTTCCTTCACCCGCTCCCGGCCGGACAGATGACGCAGAAACCAGTCCTGGCGCTGGTAGCTGGGAACGGCGGTGCTCATCCCATGATGTTTGAGCAGGCGGGCCAGGCGGGCGTCGTATTCGGCGTAGATCTTGTTGAGCGCGAAGCTGACGGAAAGATTTTCGCTGCCGTACTTGTTCTCGAACTCCAGAATGTCCCACAGCAGGTTGTGGGACTTTAAGATCTCCTCGCTCGTCTTCCGGCGATAGACGGCAGGATCATGCATCCCCTCGATCACCTGGGACAGGAAGGCGTGCCGGGACAGATCCATCACGAATACAAAGCCGCCGTCGATCTTGAGCATGTCCTGCAGAAGGGGGCGGGAGCGCAGCAGCTCCACATAGCGCCGCTCCGTCTCCGCCGGACTCAGCTCCCCGGCGTCGGGAAGCGGATGGAACTTTCTCAATACGGCCGTAACGCAGGGGGCCACGAACTCGATGCTGGGGGAAAGTCGGCGGGCGATGCGGCCCTCCGCGTCGATGCTTTCCACGTACTGATCGAAATCGGTGATGGGGCTGGGCGGGATCTTTACCACCAGCAGATTGTCATAGGTGACCTTGTAGCACTTGCTCTTGCTGCCCTTGGTCTTGCCGTTTCCGCTGCGGGTGCCCGACTCCTCGCCGATGGCCGACACGCTCATCCGCCGGCTCTCCCAGCGGTTGTCCTTTCGCACCCGAAGCTCGTAGATATGCTCTCCGCCATTGATATCCCCGTCCACAATGGCCACCTCGGCGGGAGCCCCCGGTTCCAGACCGCACTGGCGACGGTATATATCGACGAACAGGTGAATGACCCCCACCCGGTCGCTGTCGAGCTTTTTTTCCTCGTGAAAGATGATCTGACTGGCTTTCATTAATATTCCAGGAACCGTAATCCGCGCATTTCCCCGCCTCCCGCTTAACTATATTATCGAATCATGATATTATCAACACTCAATTTTTTCAAGGGGGTTTTGGCCTGGCCTCGGTTCTCTTGACGAATGCCGCCACATCCTATATTAAAGGACCCCATACTAAAGGACCCCATGATCGCCTGCGACCCAAAGACCCCGCCGCCCCCGGATCATGCCGGGGCGCCCGGCGCACCCATGGCAAACCCCATCCGGGAGAAGCTGACCGTGACAATCGCCGACGCCGGCGTCACCCTGAAAGGGGCCGCCCCTTCCGGCGCCGAGGCTGTTCTTTCCCTGTCTCCCATGGAGGCCCTTATGCTCCTTGACATCCTCAATGCCGAGGCAGGGCGCCTCCGGGACTTGGCTGACGCCGCCGCGCCCCTGCCGGTCCGGTTCGACTTCAGAAAAGAATAATCATAGCATTTCAAGCACTTCTTCATTCAAAGCGTCCCAACCGGTCTTAATTTTTTTTAAACCCGTCAAGTTTAGGGTTGACACAAAATGAAACTTTTTCTTATGCTATGGCCGTAACGCGCGCGATGACGACCCTTAAACGCTGAGTCAAGGAGAAGACGGATGGGCAAATACGCCAAGATTGGAATCTGCATTCTGTTGTGCCTGATGGGGGCCGCGCTTATCATCTCCCCCGCCATGGCCCAGGACCACGGCGACGGTTATGAAGCGACCGCGGCGTCGGCCCTGATCCCGCAGGACACCCACCCCTGGTGGTTCTGGCCCCTGCTGCTGTTTGTCGTGACCTTCGTGATGGGCATTCTGGCCGTGCTGGGAGGCGTGGGCGGCGGCGTGCTGTTCGTGCCGATCATCAGCGGGTTTTTTCCCTTTCACCTCGATTTCGTAAGGGGCACCGGACTGCTGGTTGCCCTGTCAGGGGCCCTGGCCGCGGGGCCGGGGCTGCTCAAGGCCAACCTGGCCAGCCTGCGGCTGGCCATCCCCGTGGCGCTGATCGCCTCCACCTGCGCCATCTTCGGCGCCATGATCGGCCTGGCCCTGCCCACCAACATCATCCAGATCTGCCTGGGCGTGACCATCCTGGGCATCTGCGTGCTGATGCTCACCGCCAAAAAATCCGAGTTTCCGGACGTGCCGGAATCTGACCCGCTGTCGGCCTCCCTGCGCATCTACGGCGTCTATCAGGAGGCCAGCACCGGCCGGCCGATCCACTGGAAGGTGCATCGCACCCCCCTGGGGCTGGCGCTGTTCGTGATCATCGGCGTGATGGCCGGCATGTTCGGCCTCGGGGCCGGCTGGGCCAACGTGCCGGTTCTCAACCTGCTCATGGGCGCACCGCTTAAGATCAGCGTGGCCACCAGCAAGTTCCTGCTCTCCATCACCGACACCTCGGCGGCGTGGATCTACATGAACAAGGGATGCGTGATTCCCCTGATGGTGGTCCCGTCGCTCGTGGGCATCATGCTCGGCTCCTTTCTGGGCGTGCGCCTGCTCAAGATCGCCAAGCCCGGCTTCATCCGCTGGATGGTGATCGGCATTCTGGCGTTCGCTGGCCTCAAGGCCCTCCAGAAGGGCATTTTCGGTTGATCCCCGTCGGCGATCCAAGATATCATTAAAACAAGATATCCTTGAAAAGGAGAGGAAGCATGGAAGACACGGAAGACATCACCATGGAAGCCACGCCCGAGCAGGTGCTGTACGCCAAGGTACTGGAAAAGGGCATGTATGTGGGCCTGCTGATCCTGTTCATCACCTACGCCATCTATATGTTCGGCATCCTGGACCCCTACCTGCCCATACCCCAACTGAGCCGGTTGTGGACCCAGAACGTGCATGAGTACCTGACGGAAGCCGGCATCCAGGACGGCTGGGCATGGGTGGGCATGCTCCGATACGGCGATTTCGTAAACTTCATCGGCATCGCCATGCTGGCCGGCGTCACCATCATGTGCTACATCGCCATCATTCCCACGCTGCTGCGCAACAACGACAAGGTGTATGCGGCGCTGGCGGCCCTTGAGGCCCTGGTGCTGATCGCCGCGGCCAGCGGGCTGGTGGCCGGCGGACACTGATATAACCGGAAAGGAAACGACGCATGCCGCTGAAACAGAAAGTCCGGGACCGAATGGTCCCCGTGGCGGATTACGCCACCATCTCACAGGACGCCACCTTGAAGGAGGCGGCCATGGCGCTGCGAGGCTCCTTCTGCGAGTTGAGCGGCGCCCAATCCTGCACCGAGGCGGGCCACCGCACCATCCTGGCCATGGACGACAAGGGACGGCTGACGGGCATCCTCGATTTCAACTCTTTTCTGCGGGCCCTGATTCCGGAGGTGGCCGGCGGCCTGACGGCCCGGCTTTCCGCCCTGGGCGTCTCGGCGGCCTTTGCCGAGCAGGGCGCCGAGGAGCAGGACGAGGCACGCATGGGGCTCAGTGCCCGGGTTCGCAAGAACGCCCAGGTCCGGGTGCGGGACATCATGCTCAAGGTGCGGGGCACAATCGAGCCGGACGCCTCCCTGATGGACGCGCTCAAGGCGCTTTTTAAAAACCGCATCACCAAGCTGCCGGTGCTGGAAAACGGCAAGCTGGCGGGCGTACTCCGTGACACGGACCTGTTCATGGCGGTCACGGACCTGCTCACGGAAGCGGACGAATAGCGCCTTGATTCCATTTGGTCCATCCGGGCCGTCCTCCGGCCCTTTCCAGAGCATGGCGGCGGCCGCCGCCAAAGGCGCCGGCGGCGGCGCGTCCGGCGGGGTTCCGGGCGGTGCGCCGACCATCTCCGGCCTGTTTGGCAGGCCGGCGCCCCTCGACGCGATCATCGACACCCTGCCGTCCGGCCTGATCATCCTGGACCGGGACCGGACCGTACTCCGGATCAACCGGCGCCTGGAGGGCATGATCGGCTTTTCCGTGGCCGATGGCAACGGCGGATGCCTGCCCTGCCGCCACCTGCTCCGGGGGCGGCTGTGCGTCACCGGCTGCCCGGCCCGTTCCATGAATGCCGATTCGCCGCCGGTGACGGTGGAAAGCGATCTGATCGACCGGGAACGGCGGCGGATCCCCGTCCGCGTCACCCTGGCGCCGGTGCGGGCCATGGACGGCGGCCTGATCGGGTTCACCGAGGTCATCGAGGACCTGCGGGTCGCCGGCGCCGCCGAGGGCCGGCGGCCCGCCGGCGCCGCCCTTTCCGGCATCATCGGCAACAGCCCCCAGATGCAAAAGATCTTCAACCTGCTGCCGGCGGTGGCCCAGAGCGACTCGTCGGTGCTGATCACCGGCGAAACGGGCGCGGGAAAGGACCTGATCGCCGAGGCGATCCACCGGGCGTCGGAGCGGGCCGGCGGGCCGTTCGTGAAGGTCAACTGCGGCGCCCTGCCCGAGACCCTGCTGGAATCGGAGCTGTTCGGCCACCAGAAGGGGGCCTTCACCGGCGCCACGGACAGCAAGCCGGGCCGGTTCCGCCTGGCCCACAACGGCACCCTTTACCTAACGGAGATCGGCGACCTGCCCCTGCCGCTGCAGGTCAAGCTGTTAACCTTCCTGGACGACCAGGTGGTCTATCCGCTGGGCGGCACCCGGGGATTTCAGACCGATGTCCGGGTGGTGGCCGGCACCCATCGGGACCTGGAGCGGATGGTGCGGGAGGGGCTGTTTCGACAGGATCTGCTCTTCCGGCTCAACGTGGTGCGCCTGCGCCTGCCGGCCCTGCGGGAACGGGAGGGCGACGCCCGCCTGCTGCTGGATCATTTCCTGGCCACCCTTTCCCAGCGGTTCGGAAAGCCGATGGAGGGCTTTTCCAGAGCGGCCCTTAGCATCCTTTTGAGCTATCCGTATCCGGGCAACGTCCGGGAGATCCGCAACATCGTCGAATACGCCATCAACGTGTCAAGGGACCGGCGCATCGATATCGCCGATCTGCCCGCCTATCTGACGGAGCCGGAAACGCCCCCGGCGCCGACCGGGGAGGCCGGAGCGGGCCCCTCGCCGGCCGCTTGGGCCGGGCCGGAGGACACCTGGGCGGACACGGAGCGCCGCATGATCCTGGACGCGCTGGTAAAGGCGGGAGGCCGGCGGGGAAAGGCGGCCGACATCCTGGGCTGGGGACGTAGCACCCTGTGGCGGCGGATGAAGCGGCTGGGGATCGACGGCGGATGAAAAAGATCCTGATTCCGATACACGGCGCCGAGGTGGCCCCCCGGTTCGATCTGGCAACGGAGGTGGCCTTTATCAGCCAGGACCCGGAAGCCGGCCGGTGGAGCGAGCGCATCGTGGTGGTGCCCCAGCCCTCCGCGGAGCGCCTCTGCCACATGATCCTGTCCGAGGATGTCAAGACCCTGGTCTGCGGCGCCATCGAGGAGGAGTACTACCAGTATCTGGTCTGGAAACGGGTGACGGTGATCGATTCGGTAATGGGCCCCTGGGCGGCCGCGGCGGACCGGCTGATGGCCGGCGACCTTGCCTCCGGGGCGATGCTGTTTTGTCGAAAGGAGTCTGCCAATGGAGATTAAAAAGGTGACCGGCGGGCTGATCCGGAGGTTTTTCAACATCCACAAGGTGAGCGAAGCGCCGGATCGGTACATCCTGCTCCGGCGGAACATCACCGCGCTGATGCTGCTGGTGACCATCGTGCCCCTGGTGGTGATGGCCGGCATCAATCACTTTCAGTATCGCCAGAGCCTGCGCGACGAGATGACCGACCCGCTGCGGGTGCTGCTGAACAAAACGCGCCACTCCTTCCAGCTCTTCCTGGAAGAGCGGCTGTCCATGGTCCGGTTCATCTCCTCGGCCTACACCTTCGATCAACTGGCCGACGAGCGGACCCTGAGCCGGGTCTTCCGGGTTCTGAAAAACGAGTTCGAGGGCTTTGTGGACATCGGGCTCATCGACGAGCGGGGCATTCAGGTGGGCTATTCCGGGCCCTACGCCCTGCTGGACAAGGACTATAGCCAGCAAAGCTGGTTTCAGGAGGTGCTGATCCGGGATTCTTACGTCTCCGATGTTTTCATGGGGTACCGGAAATTTCCGCACATCGCCATCGCCGTGCAGCGGGTGGAGGATGAGGGCCGGAGCTGGGTGCTGCGGGCCACCATCGACACCAACCTGTTCGACGAGCTGATCGCCGCCATGGAGCTGGAGCCGGAATCGGACGCCTTCATCGTAAACCGGGAGTGCGTGCTGCAGACCCGATCCCGCTTTTACGGCGGCGTGCTGGACACCTGCCCCTTCCCCATCGTCGCCGGCACCTTCGATCCGCAGAGCTATGACACCGTGGACGAAAAGGGCCGGGAGGTGATCGTCACCTACACCGGCTTTGAAAAGCCCAACTTCTCCCTGGTGGTGGTCAAGCCCAAGTCGGTGGTGCTCAAGACCTGGATCACCCTGCAAGGGGAGATGTTCTTCATCTTCTTTGCCAGCGTCTTTGTCATCATCATGATCGTCATAAAGGTGTCCGACACCCTGGTGATGAACATCAAGGAGGCCGACGAGCGCCGGGAAAACGCCATCCACGAGCTGGAGCAGAACCAGAAGCTGTCCTCCATCGGCCGGCTGGCCGCGGGCGTGGCCCACGAGATCAACAACCCGCTGGCCATCATCAACGAGAAGGCCGGCCTGATGAAGGACCTGATCGGATTCGCGGCCGATTTCGACAAGAAGCAGAAGATCATGGACCTGACAGACGCGATTCTCCGCTCCGTGGGCAGGTGCAAGACCATCACCCACCGGCTGCTGGGATTCGCCCGGCACAAGGAACTAAAGTCCGAGCCGCTGAACCTGAACCACCTGATCCGGGAGGTGATGGGTTTTCTGGAAAAGGAGATGGTCTATCGGAACATCGATCTTTTGACCGATTTCGCCGAGGACCTGCCCGAAATCGTGTCGGATCAGGGCCAGCTTCAGCAGGTCTTTTTAAACATCATCACCAACGCCGCCGGCGCCGTGGCGGACAACGGCCGCATCTCCATCACAACATGGAAGGAGGACGCCGAAACCGTGGGCGCCTCGGTGCAGGACAACGGGGCCGGCATGAACGAGGAGACCATCCAGCGAATCTTCGATCCCTTTTTCACCACGAAAAAGGCCGGAGGCACGGGCCTTGGGCTGTTTATCACCTACGGCATCGCACGCAAGCTGGGGGGCGATATTAAAGTCAAGAGCAAGGAGGGGGAAGGCTCCACCTTCACCGTGTATCTGCCCATGAAGAGCAATGTTCAGGAAAGGGGACAGGATGAAGGATAATCTTAACGTGATGCTGGTGGACGACGAGGCGGAGTTCGCCAACACCCTGGCCGAGCGACTGGAACTGCGCGACATAAAGGTGCGCGCCGCAACGGACGGCGAAACGGCCCTGGCCATGATCGACGAGGAGCCGCCGGACATCGTGCTGCTGGACGTTATGATGCCGGGCATCGGCGGCCTCGAGACCTTAAAGCGCATCCGCCAGTCCCATCCGAGCGTGCGGGTGATTCTGCTCACGGGCCGGGGCGGCACCCGTGAGGGCATCGACGGGATGCGCCACGGCGCCTTCGATTACATGATGAAGCCGGTGGACCTGAACCAGTTGATGGAGAAGATGCATGAGGCCATGGTCCAGGGGGGCCAATAGGGCGTCGGAATGGGCGGCCGGGAAGGGGTTCAAGGCCATCGCCGGAACATTTCGGTATTAACGAGTCATAATGTTT
>JAABTE010000117.1 GCA_011390035.1 Desulfobacteraceae bacterium
CGGGGGGGCCGGCATGATCTTTGCCGAGTACATTCCGGCCTCGCCCGAGCCGTTGCGCATCGTCGTTTCAGACACCCTCGGCAACGCCACCCACGCCCGCGTCCCGGTTGTGGAGTATTTGGATCCATCGGCCCGACCGGACGCCGCCGCCATCCCGAAGCCCTTTTTCGGCACGCCCCGCGGGCTGGGAAGGCAATCGCCGGAGGCGCGGCAATCGGAAGAGGGGCAGCCGCCGAGTGCCGCCCCTGAAATCCGCATCGGCGGCCTTGCGGAAAACCAGGAAACCTACCTGGACCAGGCCCGATTCTCCGGATGGGTCCGGGACGACAGCGGCATGGCGGATCTTGCCGTAAACGGCCGCTCTATCCTTGGGCCATCCAGGGGCGCCATGATCTTCTTCTCCCATGGAGAGATCCTGGAGCCCGGCCCCAACCCCATAGTCCTGACCGCCCGGAACGCCTACGGCCGATCGTCCACCCTGTCCATCGCCGTCCACCGCGTCCTCCCCGATGTGCGGCGGGCGGCCGCCCGGCTGGGCGTGGCGGTTCTTCCCTTTACCGCCACGGCGTCTACTGCCACGGCGGCGCCCCTGGATTCTGAAATGGGGCCGGACCCGGCCAGATCCCTTCAGCTCGATCTTATCCGGGCGCTGCGGCAACAAGATCGCTTTCGGCTCATCGACCCAATGTCGATGGATCGCTCCGGGCGGCGACCCGCCGCCACCGATCTATCCCCCGACGCCGCGGTAGGCGCCGACGCCATCCTCCGGGGCGAAATTCGCCCCATGCCCGACGGCCTTTCCATCACGGCCCGGCTCGTGGATGCGGAAACCGGTCAGATTCTGGCTGAAAGAGCCGCATTCGACGACAATCGCTCCCACTCGGCTCTTTCCACCATGGCCGACCATCTGGCCGCCGGCCTTGTCCAGGATTTCCCACTTAAAGCGGGCCGGGTGATGATGGTGGATGGGAACGACATCCTCACGGACCTGGGGTCCGGCGAAACGGCCCTCCATCGCCGCCTGATCCTCTACCGGGAAGAACCGGTCCGCCACCCGGTCACCGGCGCTTCCCTGGGTGCGCGGACGGTGATCCTGGGCCGCGCCCGTGTCACGGAGGTTTTGCCGGACATGACCCGCGCCCGCCTGGCGCGAAGAGAGGCCGGGACTATCCGGATCGGCGACCGGGCGATCCCCGAATAAGAAGCCGGAAGAAAATCAGCAACCTATAATATCGCGGCATAGCTCTTCAAACGGCACCTTAAGAACTCGAAACACACAGGTTATTTGTATGATGGAATAAAACGGGGTTCCGGAGGCGATCTCCGGAACCCCGGCTGGCGGGAGGGGACCTTCGGAAGGCCCTTAGAGGCGCTTTTGGCTGTCGCACACCTTGCACCGCCACCCCACGCGCACGTTGATCTGCCGCAGTGTGGACAGGCAAAAGGGATTGGTCCAGGAGCGGACCTCATCCCAGATGGTGTTTTGTCCGCACTGCGGACAATAGCCTTCCGTTGTTTCGACTCGGCAACTCGATGCGGACACGGATGCGGTCATCGCATTCAGGTCTCCCTTCCCGGAAAACGGCCGGGGCGGCATCGCGGGGCCATGGGTGTTGACTTGAAACATCGCTACTCCTTGGAAATTGCTGGGACGGTTGTTTTCAAAAAACCACATCGCTTCTTGACTCGTCATCTCCTGATCCAAAAAACATGCAACAAATATGCAAGAAACATGCGAGAATACAGATCGGTAAGCGCCGCGGCTCCGGGGATCGGCGAGGGGGTTGTTCGGAATCCCGTGGGCTGAAAATAGATCTGTTATTGCGGATGGTTAAATAGAGAACTGCCCGATATCACAAAGGTATTTTGAATATCAGAAGGTATGATTCCGGAAAAATCCGAATCAGAATCAGCAATACCGATTCAAAAGGCGGGGGACGGTTTTAAAAAGCGGGGGCCGTTTCAATTGGCCGGTCCGTCGGTCATGATGCGCAGCAGGGCGATCTCCAGGATGCGGGCCTGGGGCTGGCCGGTGGATTTCATGGCCACGTCCGCCTCGCCGAGGATGGAAAGGGCGGACCGAAGCCGGTCGATGGGGTAATTGGCGGCCCGCTGGGCCAGCAGGAAGACCGGATAGGGGCTCTTGCCGCCCCGCAGGATCGTCAGGTCGGTGGTCGAGGCGCCCGCCTTGCCCGATGATTCGGATTTGCCGGATGATCCTGCCTTGCCCGATGATCCGGTTTTGCTGGATGATCGGGCCTTTCCCGGTGCCTTTCCGCCGGTCGAGCCGTCGGCCTTGGTCGAGCGGTCGGCCCTGGATGAGCCGCCGTCCATGGTTGACGCATCGACACCGGTTGACGCCCCGGCGCCGGAGGCGGCCGCGTCCCATTCGGCCATGGTCTGCGTCAGGGATTCGTCATGGTCCCGGATGGCCGGCATCACCGCCTCCTGAAACCGGTCATAGGTCATGCCGGGCCGCCAGACGGAGCCGGCGGGGCTTTCCAGGAAGGCTTTCATCACCAGCAGCCGCCGTATCTGGTTGGCCACGGCGGCCAGGATGGGAAAGCCCGAAAAGCCGGAGTCGAGCAGGGAATTGAGGGCCAGGAAGGCTTCCACGGTCTTGCGTTGGGCCACGGCGTCGGTCAGCTCGAAGATCGGGTCCGTTCGTGTGCGAGACAGGATGGCGGCCACGTCCTGGGGGGTGATGACGGGCCGGTCCCCCACATAGTCGGCCAGCTTTTCCAGGCCGGCGGTGAAGGTGCGCGGATCGAAGCCGATGCGGTCCACCATGGCCTTGAAGGCGGCGGGGGGCAGCTTTTTTCCGGTTTCGGCCATCACCCGGTCGGCCCGCTCCCGCAGCACAGCGTCCTGGGCCATGCGGTCCGCCTTGCGGGTGCCGGTTGGCACGGAGCAGTCGATGACGGCGCCGGCCGAGGCGATGGACTTGTACAGCGCCCACCGTTTGTCCACCAGGTCGGTGGTGATCATCAGGTGATGGCCCTCGGGGAAGCCGGCCTCCACCGCGGCCTTGAGCTGCTGGGTGTGGTCCTCCGGCGGCCGGGGGGCAAGGTTTTTTTCCTGGCAGAACCGGATGATCTCCCCCAGCCACTGGTCGCCGTCCGCCACGGCGTCGGCCAGGGCCGCGTGCTTGCGGATGGTTTCCGGGGCGGCTGCTTCGGCCAGCCCCACGCCGGCGGCGCCCAGAAAGCCGAGGAAAAAGCGGGCCGCCTGGGCCGGGTTCTTGTCATTCCAGGCTTCCGCGGCCTTTTGCGCCAGCAGCCCGTGGTCCTGGCGGGTCATGAAGATCCGCGAATCGGGCAGCACCACCACACGGGCGCCGGGGGTGAATGAATAGGTGTTGACCTGGCCGAGGGCCGCGGGCACGGAGTCGTCCGGGATGGTCTCCACGTTGAAGCCCCGGTTGGCGTCCGGCAGGATGGCGCTCACCAGTCGGTCCAGCGCCGACTTGACCAGGGCCTCTGCGCCGTGGATCAGGTAGATGGGCGCGAATCCCTTGGCGGCGGCCGATTTCAGGTGCCGGTCCAGATCCTTTTGCAGGATCTCAGCCACGCCCGCCCCCGCTGCCCTTCCGATGGCCGATGGCGACTTCGCCCCCGCTGCCGTTCCGATGGCGGATAAAGCCCCGGATCAGCATGACG
Organism: Desulfobacteraceae bacterium; assembly: GCA_011390035.1. Lineage (GTDB taxonomy): Bacteria > Desulfobacterota > Desulfobacteria > Desulfobacterales > JAABSP01 > JAABTE01. The sequence goes on from JAABTE010000117.1 coordinate 3,660, forward strand.
ACCGCCATGGCGGCCGCGGTGATGCCGATGGCCTGGGAGACGGACAGCGCCCCCAGGATATGCTGCCCCCGGAAATCCCCCCGATAGATCTCGATGATGGACCGGGCCAGGCCATACACGAGCACATAGAGCCAGAAGATCTGGCCGTCGAAGCGCTTCTTCTTCCGGACCGACCACAGGATGGCGAAGATGGCAAGGTTTGACAGGGCCGAGTAGATCTGGGTGGGATGCAGGGGCACCCGGGTGGGGGCAAGGCTGTCCGGATGATAGAAGGAGAAGGACCAGGCCACATCGGTGACCTTGCCGTAGCAGCATCCGGCGAAAAAGCAGCCGATTCGGCCCAGAAAGTGGCCGAAGGCGATGCCCGGGGCCATGATGTCCGCGGTTTCCCATCCGGGCAGGCGATAATGGCGGATATAGACGAAGGCCACCGCCATCGCGCCGAGGAATCCGCCGTAAAAGACCAGCCCTCCGTTCCAGATACGGAAGACCTCCACCGGGTCCCGCAGAAAGGCGTCCGGCGCCGTGATGACGTAAAACAGCCGGGAGCCGACGATGGCCGCCAGCAGGGTGAAAAAGCACAGGTCGGTGATCCGATCCGGATTCCGGCCCAGCCGCCGGGCCTCGGCCTTGGCCAGGGTCATGCCCATGAAAAAGCCAAGGGCGATGAAAAGTCCATATGTGTAAATGGCCATATTGCCGAATCTGAATAAAACTGGGTGCATCCGTCACCTATTCGGGAAGCTTGTTGAACAGCACATGCAGGGCGAAGACGCACACCCCCACCGTGATGGCGCTGTCCGCCACGTTGAAGGCCGGCCAGTGCCAGCCGCCGAGGTGAAAGTCGAGAAAATCGATCACCCGGCCCAGGCGCAGCCGGTCGATCAGGTTGCCGATGGCCCCGCCGAAGATCAGGGCGAAGGCGGCAAGCAGCCACGGGTGCGTCTCGGGGGTGTTCCGATGGAAGACCAGCACGATGGCCGCGGCCACCCCGGAGACGAACAGGAACAGAAACCGCCGCAGGAGGGGGCTGCCGTCGGCGAAGATGCCGAAGGCGCCGCCGGGATTGCGCAGATGGGTGATGTTGAAAAAACCGGGGATCACCTGGATGGTCTCGTACATGGCCAGCAGGCGGGCGATGAGCAGCTTGCTGATCTGATCGGTCAGCGCCACCGTTCCGGAGATGGCGGCCAGGCGGAAGTTTTTTCCGCCCGGCCTGAATGATGCCCGGCAGGATGACCAGAGGGATGACAGGCCCATGGGAATTAAACCGTCAGGAGGCCGGGGAGGCCGGGTCCGCTGTCATTCGGGCCAGGGCGTCGCTGCAACGGCCGCAGATGCCCGGATGATCCGACAGGGAGCCCACGGACGGGTCCCGCACCCAGCACCGCTCGCACTTTTCCGCGGCGGCGGGCGCCACCTTGATATAAAGGCCCGGCACCTCCGCGCTCTCGGTCGCCCCATCGGGAACCGTCGGGGAAAAGGTGGCGTCAGACACGATGAAGATGGCCCGAAGGTCTCCGCCGGCCATGCCGCCGAGGATCGCGCCCAGCTCTCCTTCCGCGTGGAGGGTGACCGCCGCGTCCAGGGAATGGCCGATCCGCTTGGCCGCCCGGGCCTCCTCCAGCACCCTGCTCACCTCGCTTCGGGCCGCCAGGATCTGCTTCCACCGCTCGCCCAGATCGTTGTCCCGCCAGGCTTCGTTGAGGGCCGGCAGGGCCAGCAGGTGAACGCTTTCCGGCGCCTCCGCCGGCCGGGGCGCGTGGGCCCACACCTCTTCGGCGGTGAAGGGCAGCAGGGGCGCCATCAGCCGGACGATGGCGTCCAGAATGTGATGGATGGCCGTCTGGGCCGACCGCCGCTCAATCGAATCGGGCGGGGAGGTGTAAAGCCGGTCCTTTAAAATGTCCAGGTAAAAGGCCGAAAGATCCACGGTGCAATAATTGTAAAGGGCGTGGTAGAGGATGTGGAACTCGTACTGCTCGTAGGCCCGGTGGCCCTTTTCGATCAGCCACAGCAGCCGGTGCAGGGCGTGGCGGTCCAGCTCCGGCATCCCTTCCGGCGCCACCGCGTTTGTCGCCGGATCGAAGTCGGACAGGTTGCCCAGCATGAACCGGCAGGTGTTGCGGATGCGGCGATAGGCGTCGCTGAGCTGCTTCAGGATGTTCTCGGAGATGCGGATGTCGTCCCGGTAATCGGTGGCCGACACCCACAGCCGCAGGATCTCGGCGCCGTACCGGTCGATCACCTCCCTGGGCGCCATCACGTTGCCCACGGACTTGGACATCTTCCGGCCGCTTTCGTCCACCACGAAGCCGTGGGTGAGCACCGCGTCGTAGGGCGCCCGGCCCCGTGTCCCCACGGAGGTGAGCAGGGAGGAGTGGAACCAGCCCCGGTGCTGATCGCTGCCCTCCAGGTACAGGTCCGCCGGCCAGCGCAGATAATCCCGGGCCTCCAGCACGGCCGCGTGGCTTACGCCGGAATCGAACCAGACATCCAGGATGTCGTTTTCCTTTACAAAGGATTCGCTTCCGCATTTTTCGCACCGGGCGCCCGGGGGCAGCAGCTCGGAGACGGGGGTTTCCAGCCAGATGTCGGCGCCGTGTTCCTTGAACAGGTTGTAGATCCGGTCCATGATCTCATCGCTCATGAGCAGGGACTCGCACTTTTCACAGTAGAACACGGTGATGGGCACGCCCCAGGCCCGCTGGCGGGAGACGCACCAGTCCGGCCGGTTCTCGATCATGCCGTAGATCCGCTCCCGGCCCCACTTGGGAATCCACCGGACCCGGTCGATCTCCTTCAGGGCCGCCTGGCGCAGCCCGGTGTTGTCCATGGAGATGAACCACTGGGGCGTGGCCCGGAAGATCACCGGCCGCTTGCACCGCCAGCAGTGGGGGTAGGAGTGGGTGAGGGGCGATTCTGCCAGCAGGGCGCCGCGATCCCGAAGGGTTTTGTTGATGACCGGGTTGGCGTCGAACACGAACTGGCCGTTGAAAAGATCCACCTCATCGGTGAAAACGCCCCGGTCGTCCACCGGCGAATAGGCCTCCAGGCCGTATTCAAGCCCCATCTCGTAGTCCTCCCGGCCGTGGCCGGGGGCGGTGTGAACGCAGCCGGTGCCCGCCTCCAGGGTCACATGATTTCCCAGCGCGATGAGGGACTCGCGGTCGTAAAGCGGATGGCGGGCCCGCTTCCTCTCCAGAAATTTCGGGGAAAGGTCCGCCAGAATCTCGTAATCCTCGATGCCGAACCGGCTCATGGCGGCCGCCGTCAGATCCCGGGCCAGGATCAGGGCCTCGTCGGGCCCGGCGGAGACGGCCACATACTCGAAATCCGGGTGCAGGGCGATGGCCAGGTTGGCCGGCAGGGTCCAGGGGGTGGTGGTCCAGATCACCACCGACACCTTCCGGCCCGCCAGCGCCGGCGCGTCCGCGGACAGGTCGTCGATCATGGGGAATTTGACGAAGATGGAGGGCGATTTTTCGTCGTGGTACTCGATCTCCGCCTCGGCCAGGGCGGTCTTGCAGGAGCAGCACCAGTAGATGGGCTTCTTGCTTCGGAACAGGGCCCCGTTCTGGGCGAACCGGCAACACTCCCGGGCGATCACCGCCTCGTACTCGTAGCTCATGGTCAGGTAGGGGTTTTCCCACTCGCCCATCACGCCCAGGCGCTTGAACTCGTCCCGCTGGATGTCGATGAATTTTTCCGCGTAGGCCCGGCACCTGCGGCGCACCTCGGGCTGAGACAGGGTCAGCTTCTGTTCCCCCAGCTCCTTGTCCACATTGTGCTCGATGGGCAGGCCGTGGCAGTCCCACCCCGGCACATATATGGCGTCGAAGCCGGCCATCTGGCGGGAGCGGACGATGATGTCTTTCAGCACCTTGTTAAGGGCCGTGCCGATGTGGATGTGGCCGTTGGCGTAGGGGGGGCCGTCGTGCAGGATGAAAGGGGTCAGGCCCTTTTCCCGGGAATGGGCGCGGATGGCGCGATACAGGCCCTCTTCTTCCCATTTTTTGAGCTGTTCCGGCTCTTTTTTGGCCAGATTGGCCTTCATGGGAAACTTGGTCGCAGGCAGGTTCAGGGTCTTTTTATAATCCATTGAAATCCTCCAGATGGGACGTGTCATTAAAAGTGGGAAATGTAGTCGCAAACGCGGATTAAGTCAAGTGATTTTGGCCGCGGGATGGCCGG
>JAABTE010000118.1 GCA_011390035.1 Desulfobacteraceae bacterium
TGTCGTTGTCTCCCTATATGAGTGTGTATCCCAAAACAGCCCCCTTACATATCGCAAGGGGGCTGTTTTTTCAACAGGAGATTTTAAAAAAAACGGCCGGCGCCGAATCGGAGGGGGGAGGCGTCAGGGCTGGGAGCGCGCCCGGACCAGCAGACCGTCCTCGGCCGTTTCCACCGTCACGGCGAAAGCGGCGCCCTCGGCAAGGTCCATGACCACCCGCAGGAATCCGGCATGCTCGCCCACCCGGACGCCCCGCAGCCCCGCAGCCGCGGAGGGCCGCGCCGTGGGCCCCGGATTGCGCCACCTGCCCTTGATATCCAGCACCAGCTTCGGCGGGGACTCATCCAGAAGGGTGAAAAAGGCGTGTTCCGCCGGCGGGCCGTCCAGGACCAGCCGCACGGTGAAGCCGTTTTCCTCCGCGGCGATCTTCACCTCCCTCAAAGCGCCAATGTAGGCGGCGCCGTTATCCGCCCCGGCGGCGGATTTGCCGGCCGCGGCCCCGGGCCGGACCGGCCGGCTCGGCGGCGGATGAAACAGGTGCGTCTTCTTGAGCCGCAGGACCAGCCCCTTGAGGGATTCGTAAATGTATGGGGCCAACGGGTCGGGGTGCTTCAGGTAAAGAAAAACCCGCAGCCGATCCGGATGATGGGTGACGGCGATGTGTTTGACCGTGTCGTTTGACAGCCGGTACAGCGTCTTTTCCGGCCGGGCCCACCGCCCCGGCAGATCAATGGCGAACCGGTCCGGATTCCGGGGATAGGACAGATGGTAATCCGCGATGGGCGGATCCGTCCAGAGGGTCAGGGTGAACTCGCCCATGGCGTCTTCCAGGGTTATTCCCTTTAAGCTCTGGGGCAAGCTCGGGGCCGGGCTCGGGTTCGGGCCGGCGCCACGGGCCGGGGCCGCAAGGCAGATCCCCGCGGCCAGAATAGCCAGAACCGCCGTCAGGCGAATGCGGGCGCGACCCGCCCGTTTGGGGCGGGACAAGAATGACGATGCCGTTGCCATCATGATGCCCTCCTTATGGGCGGGGTTGACAGGTTCCGGGAGCGGATCAGTAATTGAGCGTCAAGATGAAGCCCCTGTCCGTCTTCCGGATTTTTGGGAACGCCGATTCCTTGCGGGAAAGGTCCAGCACCAGGCTCAGATAGCCGGAATGCTCCCCTGCCCGGACCCGCTCCACCAGATCGTTTTTCATGACGTAGGTGGAGGCGCCCTTTATCCGCCAGCCGCCCTTCACGTTGATCACCAGGCGCGGGGGGCTGTTCATGTAGAACGCCTTGTGCCCCTCGATGGGCCGGCTGGTGTTGACGGCCATCTGAAACCCCCCCTGATAATTCAACTGTTGAATATCGATCATGGACCCGCCGCGGTCGGACGAGGCGGCGGAACGTGCCCGGGTCTTTTGATCGGGGGCCGGGGCCGCGCCCCGGCCGGCTTCCATGGCAACGTCTGGGGCCACGTCTGCGGATTGGGCCGGCTTTTTGGCGGCGGCGGGCGCGTCTCCCTTTTCCGCGGCGGCGGTCCGCCCGTCCGACGCCCCCGTTTCCACCGCCGGGTCGGCCTGCCCGGCATCGCCGGTTCCCGCCCGCCCGGACAGGGCCTCTGCGGAAGCGATCACAACCGGCTTTTCCGCCTGACTTTCCATCCCGGAGGGGTTGGCGGCGGCGCCGGTGCCCGCCGCGCCATCGACGGCTTCCGCCGGCGCCGCACCCGGCTCTGGGCCCGTGGATTCGGCATCCGCAGTCTGCGTGCCCGCGGGATCTGTGGAAGCGTCTGTGGAAGCGTCTGTTGAAGCGTCTGGCGTAGCCTCTGGCGAAGCGGCGGTGGCGGGCTTTTCCACGCTCATGGGCACCGGGCGGCGCTCCCCGTCCAGGCCCTGATCCACAACCGATGTTACCGGCGCGGCGCGGCCGGGGTCCGATGGCCGGTCCTTTTCGCCGAAGGGCCAGAAGGGCAAAAATATCAGCAGGATGAGGGCCAGCAGGATCAGGCCGCCCGCAATCCGCGAGCCGGTGGTGTCAAAGGGGTTCTGGAATTTCCAGAACCGGCTCCAGCACTCCTTGCACCGGTAGGGCGCCCGGGGATAGACATAGCGCATGACGCGCTCTACGCCGCGCTTATGCGAGGGGGTCACATTCTGGCTTCCGCATTTGGGGCATTCCATGTAGGCTCTCTCCGTTGACTGCTGTCTTGCCGGTGTCTGAACAGTCGGCGCACCGGTATCGCCGGCGGCTCCGTGGCCGCGCCCCCTATTTTCACAGAGCGTTCCCACGGTCGTCAATGGGGCGATGGCGCATTCTATCTGGGTATTATCCTACCCATGCGGGACCCCATGGCGACCGGCCTCTTTCGGCGCACGGCCCGCCCGGCCTTTCAGCATATGCCAGGCGGGCGGAAACATCAACCGCTTTTTCACCCGAGCCGGCTCAGTTGCGGGACAACTGTCGCTCCAGGTCCCGCGCCATGCGGCGCGCCAGGCTGTCCATGCCGATGCGGTTCTTGTCCGACACGCCGGAAACCGCCACCGCGGCGCCGGTTCCGACCCCGGGCGCCACCTCCACGCAGACCCGCTGGTGGGACATATAGAAGGTGATGTAAAAACCGATGATCATCACGATAAATCCCAGGTACACCACCCAGACCCCCGGGTCCCGGTTCACCTGCAGGCCGGTGTAATAGCGGGGCGCGTAATCTGTGATGGCCACCATCACCCCGCTTTCCCGGATGCCCCGCTTGACGATCATCTTGTCGAAATCCGGATGGCGCAGGGGCAGGGCCACCTCCGCCGGCTCGCCCTCCGGCGGAGCCAGCTCGCCGATGAAGCTCTCCCCGAGGTTCATCATGCCCATGAAGTTGTACTGCTCCCGGTAGTCTTTGAGGGTGAAGCGCCCCATGCCCTCGGGGATCTCTATGGTCTGTCCTATGGTGGCCTTGCGGGCGTAGGTCATGCCCGAAACGGCGCTGGTGAAGGACAAGGTCACCTCCGAGGGCCGGATGGAGCCGTAGCTGGACTGGTAGATGCTCACCCCCTTGTAGCGCAACGGATCATTGACCACGATGTCCTTTCTGAGCGCCTCCCGGCCGTTTTCCAGGATGGTCAGGGTGGAGCGGAATTCCTTCGGCGCCCCGGTTTCATAGAAGCTCACATCGAAGTCCTCGCACCGGATGGCAAAGCCCAGATCCAGCTCCCGCCCGTTTCCGTCCAGCCGGATGGCGCTCCGGGTCTCGCCCTCCGGGATGGTGACAAAGCCCTCGAACCCGGCAAAGGAGCCGATCAGCCCCCCCAGCAGCAGCAGGATGACGCTGGCGTGGACCACATACACCCCAAGGCGCGTCCAGCGCCCCTTTTCACCGAACAGAAACCGGCTTCCCTCCGCCGATTCCGCCGCCGTGAAGCTGAATCGCCGCTTCAGGCAGTCCCAGGCCACCGTCTCGGCGCGGTCCGGCGGGGCGGCCGTCTCAAAGGCGGCCCGGTTGGCCATCTTCCGGAAGCGGGAGGGCACAAAGCCCGGATTCCTGTTGAAAATCATCTTCCAGGTGGCCGACAGCCGGTTGATGGAGCAGATCACGATGTTGAGCGTCAGCAGCAGCAGCATGAGCTGAAACCACCAGGAGTGGTACATATCGAAAAGATCGAGCGCCGAAAAGATCCGATACAGCCGCTCGCCGAACTGATGAAAATAGGCGGACGGATTCTGGTTCTGCGGGATCAGCGTCCCGATGACGGAGGTGGCCGCCAGCGCCAGCAGCAGGGCGACGGTGAGCCGGATGGATGTGAAAAAATCCCATATGCCTTTGAAAAAATGGGTGGAACCTTCCCCTTTGGCCATGCCTTTTTCCTTTCCAGAAAATGTCAAGCCGATTGATATACCAGATTAGCCTTCGCCTGACAAGCCCGCCGGCCCCGGAATTTTTGGCTTGACAAAATGGGTCATCATAATAAATTCTTTACAGGATTAACCCCCGGCATGGCCGGCATCCATTTTCATGAATGACGAACATCAAGCGAGGGAGCATTCCGTTAACCATGATCGAAGTCAAGAGCCTCACCAAGCGATTCGGCAACAAAACAGCGGTGGATGACGTCTCCTTCACGGTGGAAAAAGGCGAGATCCTGGGGTTTCTCGGCCCCAACGCGGCCGGCAAGTCCACCACCATGCGGATGATCACCGGCTTCATCCCCCCCACCGCCGGCACCGCGGTCATCGGCGGAAACGACATCCGGACGGCGGCCATCGCGGCCCGCCGGCTCATCGGCTATCTGCCGGAAAACGCGCCCGTCTATCCGGACATGACCGTTACGGCCTATCTGGATTTCTGCGCCCAGATCCGGGGATTTTCCGGCCAGGAGCGAAAGGCCCGCATCGAAGAGACCATCGAAAAGTGCTTTCTGCGGGACGTGCGGCACCAGGCCATCGCCACCCTGTCCAAGGGCTTCCGCCAGCGGGTCTGCTTCGCCCAGTCGATCCTGCACGACCCGCCCTGCCTGATCCTGGACGAACCCACCGACGGGCTGGACCCCAACCAGAAGCACGAGGTGCGCCAGATGATCCGGCGCATGAGCGCGGACAAGGCCATCATCCTGTCCACCCACATTTTAGAGGAGATGGAAACGGTGTGCGACCGGGCCATCATCATCGCCCGGGGACGCATCGTGGCAGACGACACCCCCGCCCGCCTGAAAACCCGCTCGGCGGTCCACGGGGCCGTGTCGCTCACCCTGAAAAAGGGTGATCCGGACAACTTCATCGCCCGGGTCAAGACCCTGCCGGGGGTGGCCGGCGCCCAGATCCTGTCCCGGGAGGGCGACAACTGGCGGGCGCGGGTCTTTCCCGAGGCCAATGACGCGCCGATCCTCCAGCGGATTTTGTCCACCCTGTCCGAGGGCGAGGCGGAGACCAGCGCCATCTTCGTGGAGCAGGGCCGGCTGGACGAGGTCTTCCGGTCCATCACCACCTGATCAATACCTAAAGCATCCGAATGTAAAGAGGGGCCAATGAAAGCGAACAACTCCCTTTCCAACATCCACGCCATCATGAAGCGCGAGATGGCCGGCTACTTCGGCTCTCCGGTGGCCTACGTCTTTCTCGTGATCTTTTTGATGCTGGTGGGCTTTTTCACCTTTTACATCAGCAACTTCTTCGAGATGGGCCAGGCCGACCTGCAGGGCTTTTTCCAGTGGCACCCGTGGATCTTCCTGTTCCTGATCCCGGCGGTGGCCATGCGGCTGTGGGCCGAGGAGCGGCGGATGGGCACCATCGAACTGCTTCTCACCTTCCCCATCACCATCTGGGAGGTGATCCTGGGCAAGTTTCTGGCCGGCTGGCTGTTCATCGGCGTCGGCCTGGCGCTCACCTTCCCCATGGTCATCACCGTGGGCTACCTTGGCAACCCGGACCTGGGGGCCATCTTCTGCTCGTATCTTGGCAGCCTGCTGATGGCCGGGGCCTTTCTCAGCGTGGGGGCCATGACATCCTCGCTCACCCGCTCCCAGGTGGTGGCCTTTATCATCGCCATCGTGATCTGCCTGTTTTTCATCCTGGCCGGTTTCGCGCCGGTAACCAACGTGCTGTCCGGCTGGGCGCCGGCCTGGCTGGTGAACATGGTGTCGAAAATGAGCTTTCTGAGCCATTTCATGTCCATCCAGCGCGGCGTGCTGGACCTGCGGGACGCGGTCTATTACCTGTCGGTCATCTTCTTCATGCTGTTTGTAAACGGCGTGGTCATCCTGAACCGTAGAACTTCCTGATAGCAACGGAGGCGATTTCCCATGTCTGAAAAGAAAAAGGCGTTCGGCGTCGGAAAATCCCTGTTTTCGGCCGGCGGGATCGTGTTGATGCTGCTGATCCTGGTGTTCATCAACGCCATCGCGTCCCAGGCCAACCTGCGGTGGGACGCAACCGCCGACAACCTGTACTCACTGTCCGACGGCACCCTCAAGATCCTGTCGGACCTGGACCGGAAAGTGGACCTGAAGGTCTTTTTCTCCAGGGACAACGTCAACACCCCGGTCCATATCAAGAACTATGCCGAGCGGGTGATCGACTTTCTCCAGGAGTACGAGCGCCACGGCGGCGGCAAGGTGCGCGTGACGACGCACAACCCCGAGCCCGACACCGAGGCCGAGGATTGGGCGCAGAAATACGGCCTCCAGCCCGCCGGCCTGCCCACGGGCGAAAGGCTCTACTTCGGCCTGGTGGCCGTCTCCGCGGACCAGGAGGAGACCATCCCCTCCATGGACCCGACCCGGGAGGCCAACCTTGAGTACGACATCACCCGGATCATCTCCCGGCTCCAGTCGGCCAGAAAGCCGAAGCTGGGCATCCTCACCGGCCTGCCGGTCTTCGGCGGATCGCCCAACATGGCCATGATGCAGATGGGCCAGCAGCCCCAGCCGGCCTGGGTCTTTCTTCAGGAGCTGCAAAAGAGCTATGAAGTCTCCGAGATCGACGCGGGCGGCCCGCCGGGAGCGCCGGGCGGCCCGCCTGAAGACATCTCCATCGATCCTTCGGATTACGACCTGGTGATGCTGATGCACGCCAAGGACCTGTCCGAGGCGGCCCGATACGCGGTGGACCAGTACCTGCTGGCCGGCGGCAACCTGATCGTGATGGCAGACCCGCTGGCCGTCTCCGACAGCCCGTCTGCACCGGGCCAGCCCCAGGGCAGCTCGATTCCGGACGACCTGCTGAAGGCCTGGGGCCTGTCCATAGACGGCGCCAAGGTGGTGGCCGATTACGATTACGCCACCCGGGTGCGAAACGCCCAGAACCAGGTGGAAAACAGCCCGGTGTGGCTGTCGGTGCCGTCCGGCGGCGTCAACCCCGACAACATCACAACCGCCGACCTGGAAAGCCTGCTGCTGCCGGCGGCCGGGGCCATCGAGAAGCTTGAAAGCGCCCCGTATGAATACGAAACCCTGATCCACTCCAGCGCCAACTCGGCCCTGGTGGACAGCTTCCGGGTGCGCTTCGGCACCGAAAGCCTGCGCCGGGAGTTTACGCCCACCGTGGAAAGCTATGACCTGGCCGTGCGGGTCCGGGGCAAGTTCAAGACGGCCTTTCCCAACGGCAAGCCCGGGGCGGCCGACGACGCCGGTGCCGGTGCCGCCGGTGCCGCCGGTGCCGGCGAGGACGGTGCCGGCGAGGACGGTGCCGGCGAGGACGGCGAAAATCCGGATGGCGCGGCGGGAAAGGGCCTGACCGAGGGCGCCGCCACGGCCACCGTGGTGGTGATTGCCGACGCCGACTTCCTGTATGACGCCTTCTATGTGGATCAGCGGGACCTGTTCGGCTTCAAGATCGCCCGGATCTTCAATGACAACCTGAACTTTCTGCTCAACACCTGCGAGCTGCTCACCGGCTCCGAGGCGCTGATCGGCATCCGGTCCCGGGGCACCTTCGAGCGGCCCTTCGAGCGGGTGGAGGAGCTGGAAAAGAAGGCCCAGGCCCGCTGGCTGTCCCGGGAGCAGGAGCTGGTGCGGAAGGTCGAGGAGACCAACAGCAAGCTTCAGCAACTGGAAGGGCAGAAGGACCCGAGCCAGGAGTTCATCCTCAGCGAAAAGCAGGAGGCCGAGATCCGCAAGTTCCAGGAGGAAAAGCAGCGGATCAACCAGGAGCTGAAGATCGTGCGCCGCAACCTGCGCTCGGATATCGAGGCGCTGGGGGCCAGGGTGAAGTTCGTAAATATCTTCGGGATGCCGATTCTGATATCCCTGGCTGGGCTCGGGTATGCCCTGTACCGGCGTCGGAAGAGCGAGAACCGGGGGTGATGGGAATAATT
>JAABTE010000119.1 GCA_011390035.1 Desulfobacteraceae bacterium
GGTGTAGTGGCCGGAGGTGTCGTTGTCCACCACCGCCCGGGGCGGCTTGCGGCCCCCCGGCGGCGCCTGCCCGGCCGAGGCGGCCAGCCGCTCGCGCAGCTCGGCGGCAAGGTCCAGCCGGTCTGAAAGGGCCAGATTCAGGTCGGCTGCGGCCTTGTCCCACCGCTCGTTTTCGAAGAGCGGGTCCGGCGGCGGGCTCAGATGAAACACGTCCACGGCCAGGTTGTTTTTCCATGTGTAGATCTGGGCGTTGAGAATGTCCACGCCATTGAGCGTGAGGGTGCCGGCGATGCGGGAGAAAAGGCCCCGCCGGTTGCGGGCGCACACGGTCATGATCCGGGTGTTCATGTCCGCGTGGCGCCGGATGTCCCACACGAATGCGTCATTTCCCAGTCGATCCACCAGCGGTGCGTGGGCGATCATCTCCGCCGGCTCGGTGTAAAGACGGTACCTGGGGGACATGTGGTCGAAAAAATCCAGCGCCCTCCGGGCCGCCGGATCTTCGGTGGCCCGGTCCTCCAGGACCGCGCGCTTTTCCGCCACCCGCGCCTCAGCCTCCCGTGTGGCCAGCTCGCCGTGGCGCAGCGAGCTTAAAACATTATAATAAAGCCCCCGCATGAGCGACAGCGTCCAACTGTTGAAGGCCTTGGGGCCGGTGGAGATGGAATCGGCCACGGTGAGCAGGTACAGCATCTTCAACTGGGTCTCGTCCCCGATGCGGCGGGCGCAGAAGACGGCGGTCTCCTCGTCGTGAATGTCCCGACGGGTGGCCGTCTTGGCGATGAGCAGGTGTTCTTCCACCAGCGCCCTGATCCGATCGATATCCCCGGGCGGAAAGCCCTTGTTTGCCAGGATCTCCGCTGTGATCCGGGCGCCCTTTTCCGAGTGGCGCCCGCCGGGCTCGCCCTTGCCCACATCATGCAGCAGCGCCCCCCAGAGCAACAGCCGCCGGTTCTGGCCCAGGTCCGCGTAGAGCGCGGCGCGCATCTCATTGGCGTGTTCGCTGTCCGGGTCTCCGAACCGCTTTAAAACGCGCACCGTTTTCAGCACATGCTTGTCCACCGGGTACAGGTGGTATTCGTCGTACTGGATGCGGTGGTGGATGGCGTCGAACTGGGGGATGAACCGGATGAGCAGGCCGGTGCCCATCATCTCGTCCAGGGCGTTGAACTCGTAAACGGGGGCGGTGAGAATCCGCTCGAAGGCGGCGATCACCGCCGGGTCCCGGCGGAAGCGCTCGTCTGCGAAGGGGAGCATGTGGCGGATCAGGCGCTTGGCCTCAGCGGACAGGGGCATGCGCAGCCGGGCGCTCTCGTCGAAAATATGCATCATCAGGGCCGGCGCCCTCAGCACCGCCTCGGGGGAGGCGAAGTGGAGCATACCCCGGCGGACCTCGATGTCCGGCCGGCCCGTCTCGGACCGGCCGTTGCGGCCGGCCTCCCGGTGCCGGCTTTCCATCTCGTGGATGAAGACCCGGTGCAGCTCCTTGATGACGCTCATGCGCTGGTGCAGCCGCCCTAAAAATCGCTCCACCGGCTGCTGGCCGTTGCGCTCCCCCTCGTAACCGAGGATGGCGGCCATCTTCTCCTGGTGGGCGAACCGGAGCTGGTCGTGCTTTCGCCCGGCCAGATGGTGCAGGTGGTTGCGCACCTTGAAGATAAGGTCGAGGGCCTCGCGCAGGGCCTCGTGTTCCTCCTGGGAGATCAGGCCGAGGGCGGGCAGGTCTTTGGGCGAGGCGATGGCCGAGTCGATCTTGGCGGCCCAAAGCAGGGTGTGGTAATCCCGAAGCCCTCCCTCGCCCTCCTTCAGGTTGGGCTCCAGCAGGTAGGACGAATCGCCGAACCGATCGTGCCGATCCCAGTTGGTGTCGATGAGCCAGGCCATCTGGGCCCGGGGATTGGGGGCGATCACCTCCCGCCGGAATCTGTGGGCGAACTGGGAAAAGAGCCGCTCCGAGCCGTGGATGAACCGGGCGTCCAGCAGGGCGGTTAGCACCGACACGCCGTCGGCCGGGATGATCAGCTCCTCGGTCAGGGAGCGGATGTGATGGCCCACGTAAAGCCCCACGTCCCACAGGGGATAGACCACCTCCCGCACGAGGGCCTCGGCCTCGGGCGGGAACTCGTCGGCAAACAGGATCAGCAGGTCCACGTCCGAGTGGATGCACTGCTCTTTCCGGCCGTATCCGCCCAAAGCCACCCGTGCGAATGGCGCCGTCTCAGCCAGCCGGGCCGCCGCCGGGCTGGCCGCGCACCCCTCGATGAAATAGGCGTCGATCAGCCGGGCATGGCTTTCCAGAAAATTCTCGGCGCGGCCCTCGATGAATGTGTCGATCAGCCGGCGCCGTCGATGGTCGAGTATCCTGGCGGCCTCCGTCTGGCTGTTTTCCATTCCGTCTCCCATTGGTTTGGCGCGTCTGGAATCCTCTGGCATCCTCCGGCATCCTCCGGAATCCTCCGGAATCCTCCGGGCGCAGCGAACCGTTATGCGTTGTTTAGCGTCGGCCCCTCAGTTGGCCCGCCCGTCCGGAAACCGGGCGTTGACCGCCTGGAAATCGTCGATGTTTTCCATCAGCAGGTCCACCAGCGCCGGGTCGAAATGGCGGCCCCGTTCCCGGCGGATGAGCGTCAGCACCTGCTCTAAGGGCCAGGCGTCCTTGTAGATGCGCCGGTGGGTCAGAGCGTCGAAGACGTCCGCCAGGCAGGTGATGCGGCCGAAGATGTGAATCTGCTCCTCGCGCAGCCCCTGGGGGTAGCCCGTGCCGTCCCACTTTTCGTGGTGCTGCTGGGCCACGATGGCCGCGGCCTCCATCAGCTCCCGGCGGGACTTGTTCAAAATGCAGTGGCCGATGGTGGTGTGGGGGATGATCTTTTCAAACTCCTCCGGCGTCAGGTTGCCCGGCTTCATCAGTATGGCGTCGGGGATGCCCACCTTGCCGACATCGTGCATGGGCGAGGCCAGGCGCAGCATCTCGGCATCCTTGTCTTCCATGCCGTATTTTATCGCCAGCAGGTAGGAAAATTCCGCCACCCGCCGCACATGGTTCATCATCTCCCTGGAGCGGTTTTCCACCACCTCGCCCAGGGTCAGGATCACCTCCTTCTGGGTTTCGATGATCTCCCGGTTCAGGTGGATGTTTTCAAAGGCGATGGCCACGTTGGTGGAAAAGATCCGGATCAGGTCCTTGTCGAATTCGGAAAGCCGTCGGCAGCCCCGCATGTAAAGCAGGTTGGTGGGGCCGCCTTCCACCGGATAATAGCCCACGAAGGTGGGGCCGTCGAAGATGCAGCGGCGCTCGGTCAGCGCCCGGCCCAGAAGATGGAGGATATCCTCGGAGACCACCTCGCCGGCGGGCCGGTCCACCAGGTCCTCGAATTTGCCGGTGCCGGCCAGGATGGTGATGGCGTTTTCCACGCAGGCGGCGGTGAAGCCCGACGCCTGGATGTACAGGGAGCTTTCGTCCAGATTGAGCAGGGATAGCACCTGGATGAGCACCCCCCGGGCGAAGGTTCGCAGGGACTGCACCTCGAAGAGGCCGGCGGAGGACCGGATGATCTGCTCTAGGCCCCGGCGGTTCTTTTCGATGGTGCGCAGATCCCGGTAGGAGCGCAGGGCCGTGATCACCGAGGAATAGAGGCGCTGAGCCGTCAGCTCGCTTTTTTCCTTGTAATCGTTGATGTCGTATTCGGAGATCACCCGCCGCTCCGGCGCCTCGCCGGGCCGGCCCGTGCGCAGGATGATGCGGATCATGGAGTTGCCCAGGGTCTCGCGGATGTGGCGCACCAGGTTCAGCCCCGAGTCCTTCTCCTCCATCACAACGTCCAGCAGCGCCACGGCCGCGTCGCCGTGCCGCTCCAGCACGGTTTTGGCCTCCCG
This sequence comes from Desulfobacteraceae bacterium, assembly GCA_011390035.1. GTDB lineage: Bacteria > Desulfobacterota > Desulfobacteria > Desulfobacterales > JAABSP01 > JAABTE01. Next base: position 3,877 of record JAABTE010000119.1, read on the forward strand.
GGCCGAGTAGGCGCTCACGAAAACCATCTCCCGTCCCTCGAATATGGTGCCCTCCAAAGCCATTCGGGTGATGGTATGCACATCCTTTTCGTCATCGATGATGATGATTTTCCAGGGGGCGAAGGTGGACTCGGCCGCCTCGGCCGTTTCATCGGCGAAGGCAATGGCGTCGCCGTCCTCGAATAACAGGTCGCTGTCAGACATGCTCATGATTCCTCGATCCCGCCCTCGGAAACAGGCATTCGGATGGTGAAGCGCGCCCCGTGTTCCGGGCGGCTCTCGCAGGCGATGGTTCCCTTGAGCTTCTGGGTCACCAGGTTGTAAACGATGTGCATCCCCAGGCCGTCGCCGCCCCGCCCCCGCCGGGTGGTGTAAAAGGGCTCGAAGACGCGCTCCACCTGCTCTTCGCCCATGCCCCGGCCGTCATCCTGGTACCGGAAGACGAGGTCCGCCCCCTCGATTTGGGCCTCCATGCGGATATGGCCCTTGTCGATGCCGTCGAAGCCGTGGATCAGCGAGTTGATCACCAGGTTGGAGATGATCTGGGAGATGGCGCCGGGAAAGCTTTTCATCTCGATGCCTTCGGGGACATCCACCTCCACCGCGTGGGCCGTCTTTTTCAGGCGGGGCCGCAGGCTTGCCAGCATGTCAAGGATGTAGTCCCGCAGCCCGAAGCGCCGGGGCTCCTCGCTCACCTGGTCCACCGCCACCTGCTTGAAGCTTTGGATGAATTCGGCCGCCCGCCGCAGATTGGCCAGTATGATCTCCGCCGAGTCGCCGGCGGTTTTCAGGTATCGGCCCAGGTCCGAGCGCTTCAGGCCGCCGCCGGAAAGCAGGGTTCCGCATTCCGTCGTCTTTTCCACCAGCAGGGAGGCGGCGGTGACGGCCACGCCAACAGGGGTGTTGATCTCGTGGGCCACGCCCCCCACCAGGCGGCCCAGCATGGCCATCTTTTCCGATTCCACCAGTTGATTCCGGGTCTGGTGGAGCATCTCGATGGAGGCCTTCAGCTCCGTGACGGACTGTTCCAGGCGGCGGTTCAGGGCGTTGATCTCCCGCTCGGCCCGCTTGCGCTCGGTGATGTCGTGGATGGTCTCGATGGCGCCCACCCGGGCGCCTCCGGCGTCCGTCAGGGGGGCCGCCGTGAAATAGAGCCATTTCCCATCCGCCCCGAGGCCGGGAAAAAAGCCCTCGGCCTCATAGGCCTCTGCCATCATCGCCATCCGCCGCCACTGGTCGCCGTAAAGCCCGGTCAGTTCCGCCTCGGTCCGGTCTTCGATGATCGCATCCGCCAGAATGGCCCGCCGCTGCGGGTAAAAGGGCCGCCACTGGTCCCGGGTGCCGATCATCCGCTCCGCCGGAAACCCGGTCAGGTTCACGCAGGCCCGGTTCCAGTGGGTGACGACATGGTCCCGGTCGATGACCAGCGTCGGCACCGGCGTTGATTCCAGAATCTGATACAGTCGCCCCTCCCCGTCCCGGAGGGCGGAAACCGCTTCCCGGAATTCCACCTCCGAAACCTCCAGCTCGCCAATGCGTTGCCGCAGTTGCTCGATCACCGGCGCCTCGCTGGCCGCCGTCATATTTAATGCCATCTCTTGTCTCCCGCGCCTCCCTCAATGCCGGCGCGCGCCAGCGTCTTCTTATATAAAGAAATATGGCGGTTTCGTCAATCACCGAATCCGGAAAGCCCCCCAGGCCATTTCTTTGGGCAGGTTCTTCGGCCGGTTCTTCGGGCCGGGGCCGGCCGGTCGATGCCACAAAAAATGCGGCAAAGACCGATTTGTCGTTTTTTCATTTCCTAAAATATGATAATGTTAATAAATTTGGTCCCGATGCCCGGCCCGGGCCGTCATTTCCGTCGGCCCTCGTCGGCAAGCGGGCATGCGACTATTTACAGGAGGAGCCCGAACAACACATCTATGAGCAGCAAGATACTGATCAATGCCTCGGACCTGGACGAATGCAGGATCGCCAAGGTCACGGAAGGCACACTGGACGAATTTCACATCGAGAGCAGCGCCCGGGAGATCACCCACGGCAATGTTTACAAGGGTGTCATCATCCGAGTGGAGCCGGGCCTTCAATCCGTGTTCGTCGATTACGGCGCGGAGCGGCACGGCTTTCTTCAAAAAAACGAGATCCACAGCGATTACTACCAGGACACCCCTTCCGGGGAAAAGTGCATCCGGAACATCGTGCATCGGGGCCAGGAGCTGCTGGTGCAGGTGACCAAGGATCCGGTGATGAAAAAGGGCGCCATGCTCACCACCTTCATCTCCCTTCCGGGACGGTGCGTGGTGCTGATGCCCGGCTCCAAGAGCCGGGGGATCTCCCGCAAGATCGAGGACGAGGCCGAGCGAAAGCGGCTCAAGGAGATCGTGGAAAAGCTCAAGCTCCCCGATGAGATCGGCCTTATCGTGCGCACCGCCGGCGTCAACGCCACCAAGGCGATGCTGGAAAAGGACATCCGCTACCTGCAGCGGCTCTGGAAAACCATCAACGAAAAGGGCGTGAAGGAGGATGCGCCCGCCCTGCTGTACAAAGAGCGAAGCCTGGTGTTGCGGTCCCTGCGGGACTATTTCGCCAGCGATATCCAGGAGATCCTGATCGATGACGCCGCCGTGTATCAGGATGTCAAGGAATTCATCAAGGTCATCTCCCCCAAGCAGACGCAAATCGTCAAGATGCACAAGGGGCCCAAGCCGATTTTCACCAAGTTTCAGCTCGAGGAGCAGATCGCGTCCGTGTATGAAAAGAGGGTGGGGCTCAAATCCGGCGGCTCCATCGTCATCGACCAGACCGAGGCCCTGGTGTCCATCGACGTCAACTCCGGAAAGGCGATCCACAACCGCTCCATCGAGCAGACCGCGTATCAGGCCAACCTTGAGGCCGCCGAGGAGATCGCACGCCAGCTCCGGCTCCGGGACCTCGGGGGGCTGATCGTCATCGATTTCATAGACATGAAGGACAACAAGCATCGCCGGGAAGTGGAGCGGGTGCTGAAAAACTGCGTCAAGTCCGACAAGGCCCGCACCAAGGTGGGCAAGATCAGCCAGTTCGGCCTTTTAGAGATGTCCCGGCAGCGCATCCGCCCCTCCATCGAGTTCGGCAGCTACGGCCCCTGTCTCCACTGCCAGGGCAAGGGGCTCATGCCCTCCACCGAAACGGTGGGCCTGGGCTTTCTGCGCCGGCTTCAGATCGAGTCCCTCAAGGAGGGGATCACGGGCCTGCGGGCCGTGGTGGCCACGGAGGTGGCCGATTATCTGCTCAACAAGAAGCGCAAGGATATCCTGGACCTGGAGATTCAGCGGGACCTGACCATCCGGATCGAGGGAGATCCCCGGATGCTGCCCAGGCAGAGCGAAATCATCAGCGAGACCCTTTAGGCGGCGGGAGCCGTTTTCCCGCCGCCCGGGGAAGCGGGGGATGCCCACATGCGGGAAAATAAAAAGAAAAGGCCCGGCGACCGGACCGCGCCCGTCATTGTCGGAATCGGGGCGATGCTGATCATCGCCTTGGGAGCGGGGCTGTGGATACTGCGGCAGGATAGCGCCGTCCCATCGGGTTCGGGCGGCGCCGCGGATGGAGTCGCCGCCCGGAGCGGCCAAGACGGCGCCTTTCCAGCGGAAGACGGAGCGGCGGCAGGTGGGCCGGGGGGAGGTGGACCGGCTGGAGGTGAACTGGCTGGAGGTGGACCCGCGGGAGATGGACCGGCGGCGCCCGCCACCGGATCGGCGCGGCCGGGCGTGCTGGATCTGAATCCCGGCGGCCGGAGCGGCCCATTGTCCGATCTGATGGCGGAGCGCAAAAGGGAATACGGCCTTGAAGAAAGCGTGGACGCCATCGTGGGCTCGGATGAGGCCATCCGCGTCGGCGACACGGTGGT
>JAABTE010000120.1 GCA_011390035.1 Desulfobacteraceae bacterium
GGAGATGGGGGGCATGCGGATTCTTGAAAACCTGTTACGATTTGCTCCGCTTTTTTCATGGCCCCCGGCATTTGAAGTGCCACGGGGCGCGTCAAGCGGTTTTTAAAGTCCTTTCCGAGGCGATGAGATTATCCATGGGGCGTCAGTTCTTCCCTTATTGCCGCCAGCAACTCGTCCTTGGGAAGCGGCTTGGCGAATGTTTTGAAAGCGCCCAGTTTCAGGGCGGTTTCCAGGGGCATCTCGGTGCCGTAGAAGCCGCCGCCGGTTATGGCGATGATCCTTGCGCCTGGAAAATCCTTTTTAATTTCGTATATGAAGTCGTTCCCGTTCTTATCCGGCATTACAATGTCGGTGATGATCAGATCGGCCTTGCGCGCGTCATGCAAGCGCCTGCCGTCTCTTGCGTTTCCGGCCTGAATCACCTCGTATCCGGCCCGCTCCAGCACCACCTTGAGCATTTTCAGGATTTCCGGATCATCGTCGATGACGAGTATCCGCTTTCGGTTCCGCTCCAGCGCCTGACGGATGCGAAGGGACAGATCCACCCGATCGGGCGGCTTTATCAGGTGATCCCGGATGCCCAGGGCCAGCGCCTCCTCGGGGGTAATACGCTCCTCGCGCTCGGAGCAGATCAGGATGGGAAGATCCGGCCGCAGGAAATGCGCTTTTGCCGCCAGTTCCGTTCCGGACAGGCCGGGCATCTCCTGGTCGGTTAGCAGGAGATCATAGGCGTCGGGGGCTGCCTCCAGGGCGGCCAGGGCTTGCCGGCTGTCAGTTTTGGGCGTGACGCGATACCCCATCCGGCGCAGCATATGCGTCAGCATGGCGACAACGCGAGCGTCATCATCCACCACCAGCAAATGCTCCGAGCAGCCGGCGAAGGTGGAAGAGAGCGGCTCGCAGGCCGGCTCCTCCGCGCTCGCCTCGGCCGCGGGCAGCAGAACCGTGAAGCTGCTGCCGATGCCGGGCGCGGTTTCCACGCCGATGCCGGACGTGCTTTCCACGCCGATGCCGGTCGTGCTTTCCACGCGGATAACCCCGCCGTAGGATCGAATGATCTCATGGATTGTCGCAAGCCCCATTCCCGCGTCCCCGCCATGGTCCTGCCCAGTGAAGCGGGGCTCGAAAATCCGCTCCAGCGCCTCCGGGGGCATGCCCGCTCCGGTGTCGGAGACCCGGATGCGGACGTAGCGGCCGGGGCCGGCCGGCGGGACATCATCATCAGTTGCCGAAAAGGCCGCCGCGCAGACATCAACGGACAGAACCCCCCCGCTTTCTTCCATTGCCTGAAGGCCGTTGATACACAGGCTCATGAGGATCTGATGAATGTGAGAGGGCTCGGCCAGCACCGATCCGGCGTCCATTTCCACAGCCTTGCGGACCCGAACATCCCTTGGGATGATCGTTTTCAGAAGATTGAGCAAATCGTCGATAACGGGCGCAACATCCACCACCGACCGCCTTCCATCCGATTTCCGGGCGATGGCCAGTATTTGCCGGACCATCTCCCGGCCCCGGTGCGCGGAGCCCACCAGCCGGATCAGAAGCGCCTTCATCGGGCCATCATCCGGCGCCTCGTCGAGCGCCATCTCCGCATAGCCGAGGATGGGAAACAGGATGTTGCTCAGGCCATGGGCGATGCCGGCGGCCATCATCCCAATGCTCTCCAGCTTCCTGACCTGCCGGAGCTGCTCGCTCATCCGCTTCCGCTCGGCCTGGCCCCGAAGGCGCTCCGTTATGTCGCGGGCGATGACCATCACCGCGGAGCCTCCGCCGTATTGGATCCGCCGGCAGCTCATTTCCACGGGAACGGGCGTCCCGTCCCCCCTCATGTTTACCGATTCCATCTCCAGAAAATCGACTTTTGCCAGACGAGCCATCCGCTGGATGAATTCCGAGGCGTCTTCCATCCCCTCAACCTCGGCCATTGTCAGCGCCGACGGATTTTGGCTCTCCCCGCCCGGAGCGCCGAGCCGTTTTCGCGCCGCCTGATTCATATCCAAAAGCCGGCCGCCCGGGTCATGAATGAAGATGGCGTCTTCGGCACCATCAAAAAGCGTCCGGTATCGGCTATCCGATTCAGCTCGCATTTCCAGCAACCTTCGCATCCGCACAAAGGCCGCCTCGATCTTTTTCCGCTTTTCCTTTTCAGCCTGGCAGATTTTCTCCAAATCCTCCGCACGCTGTCTCCACTGACCGTCGTTCCGGTCATCAAGCTCCCCGGCGCTTCCGCTCATGCCTCCTCCTTGGATTGAAGATGCCCTCGTGTCACGCCGCACATTCTCCACCTTGTGGATCGGCTTAGATCCGAAGCTTTGCGCCACGGCCTTTCGGCCGTTTTGCCTTTTGCGTCGACTTTATAATGGTCTTTATCATTATTCGGCAACGCATTCAACCCCTTTTGCGACAAAAGGCGAAATTAAGGCAATCCCCTTATGCATGCTTAGGTGAATCGACTGAGCCCGGCCGCCTGATGCACCGTGATCTGCGGAAACGGAATGTCCCACCCGTGTTCATTGCAGGCTTCCACCGTGATCCGCTGGATGGCCCGCCCGATGGCCCAATAGCTCGACGCCGCCTCCCCCGTGAATCCGGCCCATATCAAAAGGTCCAGCGAAGAGGCACCCGCCTCCTTGAATTCCACCAGCAGGCTTTTCAACTGGGGCCCGAAGCTTTCCGCCGCGATCCCCGCCTCCAGCCGCTCCCTGAGCTGTTCGGGTATTTTCCTGGCAATGGCCGCCAGGTGGCCGTAGCCGATGCCGAAGGTGACGGCCAGGCCGAAGCCGCCGAGGGACAGGTTGATGGGCGTCTGGGACAGGAAATCGGCAGTGGGATAGGTCTTTCGGCAGCCGCCCATCACCTCCATGGTCACCATCTCCGGCGTCTGGGTGAGCACCTTGCCGTACTGGCCGTCTGCCAGCAGCAGAAAGTCCCCCTCCCGGCTGGGAAACCAGCTCTCCTCCGGGTCAAAGGGCCGGGACTGGAGGCCCACAAGGCTCTTCAAGGGCAGCCGGATCAGCCCGCCACGCAGGGCCGGGTTTACAAGAGCTGTCTGGATGTTCAGGGCCGCCACCTTCCAGGGAATGCCGTCGTACACCATCCGCTCGCCCTCGCGCACAGTGCCGACGTTGAGCAGGAATTTAGACTGCTCCCAGAACATGGAAAAGGCGTTGCGCGCCGCCCAGGCCATGCCCAGGAGCAGGATGATGACGATGCTCAACAGCAGCCAGTCCCCGGTGTTGTAAAGCAGGAACAGGGCCGCGCCGATGGAGATGAGAAATGTGAGGATATGATAGAGGGTCTGAAACAGCCGATGGTAAAAGGATCGCGTATCGGACCCGTCCCCCCCCTGGCTGATGCGATAGATCCGCCAGTAGGCAAAGCGCATGACCCCGAAGATAACCAGAAACAGGGCCACGGCCATCAGGATGTTGAGCCCCCGGGTCTGGAAGAAACCCCGGGCCCCGGTTCGCAGGGCATGCCAGGCGGACCCGCTGGCGGCCAGCTTCTGGTCCAACTGATACCGGAGGGTGGTTATCCGCCGCCGGCTCTCCCGCTCCCGCTCCATCCATTCCTGGCGCAGGTCCGAAAGACGCAGCTTCAGATCCGCGTCCCCGCCGTCGTCGGCGGCCAGCAGCCGGTCCAGGTTGGCGGCGGCGGCACGGGCCGTGGCGGTGGTCTTTTCGTCCTCGGCGAGCTGTTTTCGCAGCCGCTCGATCTCCCGGGGCCGCTTGGTAACCTTCTTCAACTCCTCGATCAGGGGCCGGACCACCTCCATGGCCTCCCGCTTGAAGTCGAAGGCCTCCTCCCCGGCCGCCTCGGCCATGTCGAAGCCGGCGGCAATGGCGTCGAACTCCCGGCCCCGGGCGTCGAGCTGAACATTGAGGATTCGAATATTCCCGGCGAGCCGGGCCTTTTTGTCCTCCGTCTCCGCCCGGACGTACTCTGCCTCCTTCTGGCGCAGCTCCATCTGGAGCAGTTGGATGGACTGGAGGATCTCCGAAAGCGTCTCCAGCGCCCCGGCCGGAGCCCCGGCCGCCACCGTTCCGGCCGGAGTTCTGGCCGCCACCGTTTCGACCGGAGCCCCGGCCGCCGCCGTTTCCACCGGGGTTTTGGCTTGCGGGGCCCCCTGCGCCGCAAGCGGAAGCCCGCAAAGGATGAAAACCAACAGGAGCATAAAAAGCGCACGGGGACGCATCATCTGAAACCTTCCTCTCGTGTTTAAAATTGGCCCGAAAACACCTCGACTTGCCAGCATGTAGCTTCATAGTACATTTCAGGGGGCTTTGTCAAATCGAGGGCTTCAGCGGCCAGGGGAAGGAATCCGCCCTTAAAAACGAAAATTGCCGAACCCGGGCGCCCCGATCTCCCGCAGCAGGCTCACCTCCAGCCCCATGGCCAGCCATTTGCGGATCTCGGAGAACTTCAGCACCCGGTCATTGAGAAGATGGCCCCCGCAGTAGAACGGATGGGCCTCCCCGTCATACTTTTCGATCATCTTCTCCCGAAACGCCGCCTTCTCCGCCTCCGGCATTTCCCCGCCCCGGGCCTTCCATTTTTGCTCCTCTATGGACAGCAGCACGCCGGCGGCGCTCCGGCCGCTCATCACCGAGGTGCGGGCCCGCATGGTGGAAAAGATGAAGTGGGGCCGGTAGGCCCGGCCGCACATGCCGTAGTTGGCCGCCCCGTTATCCGGCCCGATGACGAGCTGGATGCGCGGCACCTGGGCGCAGGAGACGGCCCGGACCATGTCCGCGCCGTACTTGCCGATCCCCTCCCGCTCCGAATCCGATCCCACCATGTAGCCTGGGGAACTCTGGATGAAGACAAGGGGGATCTTCTCGTGGCCGCACCGCACGATCCATTCCGCGGCCTTGCGGGCCGCCTCGGCGAAGATGATGCCCACGCCGTTTGAGGCCACCACCCCGGCCACGATCCCCTCGATGCGGATCCGGCCCGTCACCAGGTTGTCGCCGCGTCCGGGGGCGTAATGCTCCTTGTACTCATGAAACTCCCCGCCGTCGGCGATGGCGGCGATAAACCGCCGGGCGTCGATGCCCCTGTGGATGGCCGACGGCAGGATCTCGCACACGGTTTCCGGCGGCGCCCCGGCCGGGGCCGGCGGGAAGCGGTGGGCGCAAATCCGCCGGGGCGGCGAAAGGGAAAGAATCCGCCGCACCCGGGCCACCGCCGCCGCCTGATCGGCGCAGAAGTGGTCCGCCCCTCCCGATATCCCCGTATGAACCCGCGCCCCGCCCAGCTCCTCGGCCGATATCACCTCCCCCGTGGCCATCTTCACCAGGGGCGGCCCGCCCAGAAACGAGTAGGCCAGCCGGTCCACCATCACCGATTCGCAGGCCATGAAAACGATGTAGGCCCCGCCGGCGGTGTTGCCCCCCGTACTCAAGGTCACCTGTTTCTGCCCGGCCGCGGACATCCGGGCCATGTTGTAAAAGATGGCCCCGAAATGGTGTTCGTCCGGAAAGATGTCCGCCTGCATGGGCAGAAAACCGCCCCCCGAGTCGGCGATATACACGCAGTCCAGCCCGCACCGCATGGCGATGGCCTGGGCCCGCAAATGCTTTTTCACCGTGATGGGCAGATACGCTCCGGCCTTGACCCGGCTGTCGTTGGCGATGATCGCGGTCCAGTTGCCGTGAATTTTCCCCAGGCCGGTGACGATCCCGCCGCAGGGCACGTCCATGATCCCTTCCGGGTAATCCACCCCGAACCCGGCGATGCGGCTGAACTCGAAAAATTCCGTGCCCGGATCGATCATCATCCCGATCAGCTCCCGCACGGGCCGCTTGCCCTGGGCGGCCAGCTTGTCCAGGGCCTTCTGCCCGCCGGGCCACTCGGCTTCATATGCCCTCGCCGCCAGCTTTGCCTCCTCGGCCTCCCAGAAGCGGCGATTTTCCGCCCGGACCCCTTCCCGGTCTCCCGCCCGATCCTCAGTCATCGTCCCCTACCCTTCCATTTCCGCCGACGGCGGCATCACCAGCGCCTCGCCGACGGCTACGGTTTCATCCTTCTGATTGGTCCATGTCAGCTTCAATCGCACCCATTTTTTCTCGGGCAGCTTCTCTGTCGCCTCGGCCGTTGCCGTGACGGTGTCGCCGATGTACACGGGCCGGCGAAACCGGCAGAACAGCTCCAGGGCCACCGTCCCAAGGCCCGGCAGCTTCATGCCCAGCACCGGCGCGATCAGCCCCTCCACAAGCGGCCCGTGGGCGATGCGCGATTTGAACGGCGTTTTTTCGGCGTGCCGCTGGTCCACATGCATGGGGTTGAAATCCCCCACCAGGCCGGCGAACTGATAGATGTCGCTCTCCGAGATGGTCTTGGAAAAGGACGCCCGCTCTCCGATGATGATCTTTTCGTAGGTCTTTCCGATTTCAGTCATCAGGCCCCCTCCGCGATGCGCCGCCGCAGCTCCGATTTCAGGATTTTCCCCGTCTTGGTCATGGGCATTTCCTTTAAAAACTCAATCAATTTCGGCGCCGCGTGGGCCTCAAGGCGGGTTTTCACATGGCTTCGTATATCCGCCTCCAGCGCCTCATCCGGCGCGAACGCCTCCCTGGGCACGATAAACGCCTTGACCACATGCCCCTTCACCGGGTCCGGCGCCCCCAGCACGCACACCAGGGCCACGGCCGGGTGGTCCATGAGGCAATCTTCGATCTCCCCCGGCCCGATCCGGAATCCGCCGCTTTCGATGAGATCATCCTCCCGTCCGGTGAACCGGAAGCACCCGGTTTCATCCTTAATCCCGAAATCCCCCGTCTTCAACCACTCCCCGGAGAACTTTTTCCGGGTCCCCTCCGGATTGTTCCAGTACCCCAGGAACATCACCGGATCGGGCGCCTTCACCACGATCTCCCCCAGCTCCCCGGGCCCGGCGATGTTCCCCTCCCGGTCCATGATCTCCACCCGATGCCCCGGCACCGCCTTGCCGATAAACCCGCGCTCAATGGGCATCACCTCCGAGCAGAAGCCCACCACCAGATCGCACTCGGTCTGCCCGTACTGCTCGTTGATCTGGGCGCCCAGCTCCCGCGGGCACCACTCGTACAACTCATCACCCAGCGTCTCGCCTCCCGCCGTGATAGAGCGCAGCCGCACCCCATATCGCTTCGACGGATTCTTCACCGTATTCATCATGATCCGCAGCACCGTTGGCACGGTCATCAGGTTGCGAACCTGGTATTTGGCCATCACCGCAAAAGCCTTCTCCGGGTCGAACTTTCTCGGCCGAAACCCCAGCACCGGCACCCCATGATGCAGCGACGGAAACAGCGCGTCATAGGAGCCCCCGATATAGGCCCAGTCCAGCGGCGTATAAAGCAGATCCCCCGGCTTGGGAAAGAGGTTGTGGTAAAACTCGAACCCCGGCAGGATGCCCAGCAGAAGCTGGTGGCCGTGCAGCGTCCCCTTGGGCTGCCCGGTGGTGCCGGAGGTGTAGATGATCAGGGCCGGGTCCGACGGCCGGGTTAACACAGGCGCGAAATCCTCGCTCCCCTTCCCCGCCACCTCATGGTAATCCAGCACCGATTCCTCCCCCCCTTGTCCCGCAGCTTGCCCCGCACCGCCGTCTATGCTGATGATCACCCGCAGCTCCGGCAGGTTCTTTCGGATCTCCATCAACTTGGGCAGGTTTTCCGCGTTGGTGATAACGCATTTGGCCCCGCTGTCGATCAGCCGGTACTCGATGGCCATGGGCCCGACCAGGGTAAGCAGC
>JAABTE010000121.1 GCA_011390035.1 Desulfobacteraceae bacterium
CGTGATCGCCACAGTGCGCCGCCTCAAGTCGGCCTATCCGGCCATCGAGCTGGTGGCCGGCAACGTGGGCACGGCCGAGGGCGCCATGGACCTGATCAAGGCGGGCGTGGATGGGGTCAAGATCGGCATCGGGCCCGGCTCCATCTGCACCACCCGCATCGTGGCGGGCATCGGCGTGCCCCAGATGACGGCCATCATGAACTGCCGCAAGGTTTCCGAGGAGACAGGCGTGCCTCTGATCGCCGACGGCGGCATCCGCTTTTCCGGCGACATCACCAAGGCCCTGGCCGCCGGCGCCCACGCGGTGATGATCGGCGGGCTGTTCGCCGGCACCGAGGAAAGCCCGGGGGAGACCATCTTCTTCCAGGGCCGCTCCTACAAGGTCTATCGGGGCATGGGCTCCATCGAGGCCATGAAACAGGGCAGCAAGGACCGCTATTACCAGGACGAGAATGAAACCGACGACAAGCTGGTGCCCGAGGGCATCGTGGGCCGGGTGCCCTTCCGGGGGCCGCTGGCCGAAAACGTCTATCAGCTCATCGGCGGCCTGAAATCGGGCATGGGCTACACGGGCTGCCGCACCCTGGCCGAGCTGCGGGAAAAGGCCCGCTTCATCAAGATCAGCGCCGCCGGAATGCGGGAGAGCCACGTGCATGACGTGATCATCACCAAGGAGGCGCCCAACTATCGGATGGACTGATCCCGCGCTCGATGCTTTTAAAAATGCCTGGACCAGGTCGCGCCATTGTCCTCCGATGCGGTATTTTAGCAATTAATATTTGCCTAACGCCTGGTTTTAAATCCCCAAAAGGTGTAAAATATGTCCGATTTCGTCCACCTTCACGTCCACACCCAGTACAGCCTGCTTGACGGGGCCATCCGCATCGACCCGCTCATCGAGCGGGCCGCCGCCTTCGGCATGGGCGCCGTGGCCATCACCGATCACGGCACCATGTTCGGCGCGGTGGAGTTCTACGAAAAGATGAAAAAGGCCGGCATCAAGCCGATCATCGGCTGCGAGTGCTACCTGGCCCCCCGGCGCCGGACCGACAAGACCGCCGAGGACGCCAAGGGCATGAGCCACCTTGTGCTGCTGGCCGAGAACATGGAAGGCTACCGCAACCTGTGCAAGCTGGCCACCATCGCCCAGATCGAGGGGTTTTACTACAAGCCGCGCATCGACAAGGAGGCCCTGGCCGCCCATTGCAAGGGTCTGATCGCCCTGTCCGCCTGCCTGCACGGCGAGATCCCCCGGCTGATCACCGCCGGCAAGATGGACGCGGCGGACGCGGCGGCCCGGGCATACGCGGAGATGTTTGGCGAGGGCAACTTCTATCTTGAGGCCCAGAGCAACGGCCTGTCCGAGCAGGAGACGGTGAACGCCGCCCTGCTGGACATGAGCCGCCGCCTGTCCATCCCCATGGTGGCCACCAACGACTGCCATTATCTTGACCGGAGCGACACGCGGGCCCACGAGGTGCTGCTGTGCATCCAGACCGGCAAGACAATGGGAGACGCGGACCGGTTCCGCTTCGGCACGGATCAGCTTTATTTCAAATCCCCCGACGAGATGGCCGCCGCCTTCGCCCACTACCCCGGCGCCATGGAAAACCCCAAGGCCATCGCGGACCGGTGCGAGATCGAGTTCGACTTCAAGACCTACCATTTCCCCCGGTTCGACACCGGCCCGGATCAGGTGCCGGTGGACGACAGGTTCTCCCAGAAAACGCGCGAGGGCTACGCCACGCGCCTGGACCAGATCCGGATACTGCGGCCGGACATCGACCAGTCGGTGTACGACCGGCGGCTGGACTACGAGATCGAGATGATCCGGAAGATGGGCTTTGCCGGCTATTTTCTCATCGTGGCCGACTTTATCGCCTTTGCGAAGAAAAACGGCATCCCGGTGGGGCCGGGGCGCGGATCGGCGGCGGGCAGCATCGTGGCCTATTCGCTGGGCATCACCGACCTTGACCCCATCGAGCATGGGCTGATCTTCGAGCGGTTCCTCAACCCGGCGCGCATCAGCATGCCGGATATCGACGTGGATTTTTGCATCAACGGCCGGGAGCGCGTCTTTAAATATGTGGTGGAGCGCTACGGCGGCTGGGAGTATGTGGCCCAGATCATCACCTTCGGAAAGCTCAAGACCCGGGCCGTGATCCGGGACGTGGGCCGGGCCCTGGACATCCCCCTGCGGGAGGTGGACGCCATCGCCAAGATGGTTCCGGACGTGCTGAACATCAAGCTGGAAGACGCCCTGAAACAGGAGCCGCGCCTGCGCCGGATGGCCGAGGACCAGCCCGAGATCCGCGAGCTGATGGACATCTGCAAGACCCTGGAGGGCCTGCCCCGCCACGCCTCCACCCACGCTGCCGGCGTGGTGATCGGCGACCGGCCCCTGGTGGATTACCTGCCCTTGTATCGGGGGAAGAAGGGAGAAGTTGTCACCCAGTTCGACATGAAGCGGGTGGAGCAGATCGGCCTTGTGAAATTCGACTTTCTGGGCCTGCGCAACCTCACGGTGATCGAGGACACCCTGCGGATGATCGCAGACGCCGGAGGCGCCCCGCCGGACCTGGCCACCCTGGGCCTGGACGACCCGGACACCTACAAGCTGCTGTGCGCCGCCGACACCACCGGCGTCTTCCAGTTGGAAAGCTCCGGCATGAAGGACCTGCTGGCGCGCATGAAGCCGGCCCGCTTCGACGACGTGATCGCCCTGGTGGCCCTTTATCGCCCCGGCCCGCTGGATTCGGGCATGGTGGACGACTTCGTGGAGCGCAAGCACGGCCGCCGCAAGGTCAAATACCTGGTGCCCCGGCTCGAGCCCATCCTGAAGGAGACCTACGGCGTCATCGTCTATCAGGAGCAGGTGATGAAGATCGCCGGCGAGCTGGCCAGCTACTCCATGGCCGAGGCAGACGGTCTGCGCAAGGCCATGGGAAAGAAGATCGCCGCCATCATGGCCGAACACCGGGACCGGTTCACCAGGGGAGCTGTGGAAAACGGCATCCCAAAGGACAAGGCCACGGAGATCTTCGACCTGATGGAAAAGTTCGGCGGCTACGGGTTCAACAAGTCCCACAGCGCCGCCTACGCCCTGATCGCCTATCATACGGCCTACTTAAAGGCCCATTACCCCCTTGCCTTCATGGCCGCCCTGCTCACCAGCGAGATGCACTCCATCGACGGGGTGGTCAAGTTCATCGCAGAGTGCCGTGCCCACGGCATCCCGGTGCTGCCGCCGGACATCAACGAGAGCCAGAAGACCTTCACCGTGGCCGGCGACAAGATCCGCTTCGGCCTGGTGGCGGTGAAAAACGTGGGCGAGAGCGCCATCGAGGCAATCATCGAGGCCCGGGCGGACAAGCCCTTCGAATCCCTGTTCGAGTTCTGCGAGCGTGTGGACGCCCGGAAGGTGAACAAGCGGGTGATAGAAAGCCTGATCAAGTGCGGCGCCTTCGACTTCACCGGCCACCGCCGCGCCCAGATGGCGGCCGTCATGGAAAGCGCCCTGGATTACGGCCAGCGGGTTCAAAAAGAGCGGGACGACCCCCAGATGGGCCTGTTCGACATGGGCGACACCCCCCTTAAGATCAACCCGCCGACCATGCCCGACGCGCCGGAGTGGGACGATCACGAGCTTTTGACCATGGAAAAGGATTCTCTCGGCTTTTACATCACCGGCCACCCCCTGGGAAAGTTCGAGGCGCTGCTGCGCCGCTTTGCCGGATCGGACACCCTCTCCCTGAGAGAGCGCAACGACGGGGAGGCGGTGCGCTTCGGCGGCATCATCACCGCCGTGAAGGTGATCCGCACCAAGAAGGGCGACCCCATGGCCTTCATCACCACCGAGGACCTGCATGGCACGGTGGAAACGACGGTCTTTTCAGATCTTTACACCAAAACCGTGGATCTGCTGGCGGCGGACACGGCGGTGATCATCGAGGGACGGCTTCAAAAGGACGAAAACAGCATCAAGATCGTTGCGGAAAAGATTGTTTCCATGGACGATGCGGAACAGACCTGGAGCAGCCGGATTCGGTTCAACCTGGACGTGACGGAAACAGACCGGGAAAAGATGGCCGGCCTGCTGGAGATCTTCCGCCGCCACCGGGGCGGATGCCCGGCGGTGCTGTGCCTGCTCGACCCAGGGGTGAGCCGGGTGGAGATCTCGGTGTCTGATGACTTCCGCCTCCAGGCCGGCCCGGAGCTGGGCCGGGACGTGACGGCGCTGTTCGGGCGGGACGACATCATCGAAATCGAGGCCACCGCCCCCTCCGCGGGGCAGGACACAGGAGCCAGGTGGCCCCGCAACGGCCGAAACGGCCGGTAAGAAAACGGCCGGTAAGGCAAAACGGCCGGTAAGGCAAAACGATCGGTCTGGTAGTTTACCTTCACGTCATGAATACGGTAAACACATCCCGCCGTGCGTCCACATGCTGCAGCGTCACCTGGATCACATCCTCCGGCTTCAGCTTCACCCCCCCCGATGCGGGCACCAGGCACTCCACCAGATATTCGGTGATCAGCGCCAAATAATCCCCCTTTCGCCTGCCCAGCACGATCGCCTCGGTCCTTTCCCCCACCTTTCCTTCCAGGTACTTGAGCAGCCAGTACCGCTTGCGCCGGTTCTGCAACTGGGACACCGCCGACATGGGCTGATCGAGGGCGGCGATGATCGCGCCGATCTCCTCGGCGGTGTAGGGGGTCTCCAGCCCGAACGCCGACCGTATCTGCCGCTGGGTTATCAGGTCGAAACACTTGCGGATCGGCGATGTGGCCGTCACATAGGCGTTCACCCCCAGGCCGGAATGGCGCTCCGGCCCGGAGCCCAGCGCGAATCGGCTCAGGTGCTTTCGCTGCATCCAGTTTTGAAACAGGGTGCCCTCGGTGTCCTTGAACAGGCGCTCCCGGGGCTCGGGCTGGGAGCGGAAGATGGCCGGGATGCCCCGTTCCGCCAGAAAATTGGCCATCAGCCAGTTGGCCATGATCATGATCTCGGAGACCAGCAGCCGGCCGGGGCTCTCCCGGTTGGTGCGGGTGAGGTTGGGGCCGCCATCCCCGTTGATCCAGATGTTGATCTCCGGCAGGGTGATCTGCACGGCGCCGTCGGAGAGGCGCTGCCGGCGGAAATTCCGGGCGATGTCGTGGAGCAGGGCGATTTCCGCGTTTTCCTCGGCGATCAGGTTGACATCGTAGTAGCTTAACTGGTGGCGAACCCGGATCAGGCTGGGCACGATGCGATGGCCCATGATCCGGCCGCCGGGCGTCAGGTCGATGAGGGTGCTGATGGCCGGGCGCGGCTCGCCCGCCTTGAGGCTGCACCGGTCCTCGGCCAGGTTGGGCGGGAGCATGGGGATCTTGCCGTCGGGCATGTATATGGAGCTGCCCCGGCCGAGGGCCTCCCGGTCAATGGGGTCGCCCCGCTTGATGAAATGGCCCACGTCGGCGATGTGGACGCCGAGGCGATAGCCGTCCGGGGCGGGCTCGATGCTCAGGGCGTCGTCGAAATCGAGGGTGGACTGGCCGTCTATGGTGATCAGGGTCAGGCCCGTCAGGTCCATCCGGTCCTCGGGGCGGTCTTTGGAAAGCTCCCCTCCCCCGGCCGCAAGGGCGTTGGCCATGGTTATGGCCGCTTCGGAAAAGCCGATGGGCACCTCCAGCCGGTACAGGTCGATGTTCTCGTCCGGCGACCAGACGCCCGCCCGGGTGAGCAGGTTGAAGACCGGCTCGCCCATGTCGATTCCGGCCCGCTGGAGCATGGCCCGGCCCAGCTCGCAGTGGGGGCTTTCCTTTTCGAACAGAAAGACCGACTTGATGATCTCCAGCCACTGCCGCTGCTCGTCGGCAAGCGATTCGAACCGGGGCGCCCGGTCGGCCCGGCGGATCTGCTCCAGCCACTGGCCGCCGGCCTCGATGACCCGGCGGCGGCGGGCCTCCTCGCGCTCCTGGATCTGGATCTGCTCCACCTGCTCGGGGGTGTGGGGGAAGAACCGGTCGTTGTTGAACTTGAAATAGATGCGGTTCCGGAAAAAGGCCCGGATCACGGCGGCCCGATGATCATCATTGTAATCATTGAGAAAACAGAACCCGGCCATGGTCTCAAGATCGATCCACTCGGCCTCCTCGCGCAGCACCTCCCACAGCTCCTGGATGTCCACCCGCTCGGACAGGGCCGCCCGGCGCTCGGCGGTCTCCTTCAAGGCGATTACCTGGGCGTCCCGGCCGAGCGGTCCGGCCAGGGTCATCTCGGGGATGTACAGCAGCCGGCTCGCGCCCAGCTTCACCTCCCGATTATTTTCCGTCAGCAGGCGAAGGCGCTGGTTTTTCATCTCCATGACCATCGCGCACAGGATCTTTTGCCGGTCGATATATTCAACGATCTTTCCCGATTCCATAACCTCTTCTCATACCAACGCGCCGGTTGAAAGTCAACGCAAGTATGACATTCATTGCGAAATTTCCGCCACCCCGGCCCCCACATACCTGTTGCGCGCATGGGGCTTCTGTGTTAAATTCCGCAATTATGAAGCAATATGTGATCGATGAACTGACAGAGGAAAGCTGCGACAGGCTCCGACAATACCTGGACGAGAGATTCGGCGAATCGGGCGTGGACGGGCTGTACTGGCTGCCCATCCCCGAAGAGGAGCTGGGGCCTGAACAGGCGCGACACCATGAGTGCAAGCCCTTTTGCTTCGCCGCCGAGCTGTTGCCGGGCCATATCGTATTCGAGCTGCTGGTCCGCACGCGCAACCGCATGCACTGCAACTGCATGGCCCACGCAAACACCCGGCAGAGCATCTGGCTGATGGCGGCCATGGACGCCATCTTCGAACAACTCGGGATCAAGATCTGATGGCCAGATCCGTTTTGATCATCATGTGGACGATCATGACCAGCGCCTTTCACGGCCTTGTGGCCCTGGCCGTCTCGCTGGCGGACAACCGCTCCGGCAACATCGTGCATAAGGTGGCCCGGATCTGGGCCCGGTCCATCATGGATTTCAGCGGGGTGCCCGTGTTCCTGTCCGGGCTGCGCAACCTGCCGAAGGGGCGGTCCTGCATCTATATGGTGAACCACCAGAGCCTGTACGACATCCCGGTGCTGCTGGCCTACCTGCCGGTGCAGTTCCGGTGGCTGGCCAAGGCGGAGCTGTTTTCCATCCCCATCTTCGGCCAGGCCATGGCCCGGGCCAACTACATCAGCATCGACCGGTCGGACCGCAGGTCGGCCTTCGAGAGCCTGCGGCGGGCGGCCCGGATCATCCGGGAAGGGACCTCGGTGCTGATCTTTCCGGAGGGGACCCGGACGGACGACGGGCATATCCTGCCCTTTAAAAAGGGCGGGTTCGTGCTGGCCGTGGATTCCGGGGTGCCGGTGGTGCCGGTGGTGATTCACGGCACCCGGGAGCTGATGCCCAAAAAAACCCTGCGCATCGGGTGGCGGCCGGTTTATGTGCGGATTTTGCCGCCGGTGGAAACGGCGCCCTACAGCCGGAAGACCAAGGATGCCCTGATAGAGCGGATACGGGGGATCATCATGGCCGAACACTCGACGCCGGAGGCGCCGGGGCATGTATGGAATGGAAAAAGTGGACTCAGGGGACTAAGTGGATCTGGTGGGCGCGGTGGGTCTGGTGGACCCGGCGGACATGGTGGGCGCGGTGGACCTGGTAGGCGCGGTGGAGGGGATGGGGCGGGGACGGATGAGATG
>JAABTE010000122.1 GCA_011390035.1 Desulfobacteraceae bacterium
TCATGGTTTTGATTGCCGCCAGCGATTTCGGCAAGATCCGGATCGGCGGGCCGGACGCCCTTCCGGAGTTTTCCACCTTCAATTGGTATGCCATGCTCATCAGCGCCGGCATGGGGATCGGCCTGATGTTCTGGAGTGTCGCCGAACCCATATTTCACTATATGACGCCATCCCCGATGTTCAACGTGATCCCTGAAACAGCCCAGGCCGCCCAGGTCGCTTTGGGGCAGACCTATTACCACTGGGGGATACATCCCTGGGGCATTTATGCCCTGGTTGGCCTTTCTCTGGCTTTTTTCGCTTACAATCGCGGCCTTCCGCTGACAATACGCTCGGTTTTTTATCCGATTCTCGGGGATAAGATATACGGCATCTGGGGCAATATCATTGATATCCTGTCGGTTTTGGCCACCCTCTTCGGTCTGGCCACATCACTGGGCCTGGGAGTCAAGCAGGTCGCATCCGGGCTTAATTATTTGTTTGGATTTCCGACATCAATGGGATTTGTCGTGGGGCTCATCGCGGGGATCACTTTTCTTGCCGTCCTGTCGATTGCTACCGGACTCGACAGGGGCGTTAAAATATTGAGCGCGGCCAATTTGGTGCTGGCCGTAATCTTTATGGTATTTCTGATGCTTGTGGGGCCGACGGTCTTCATTCTGAAAACTTTTACTCAAAATATCGGATTTTATATCCAGAACCTGCCCCAGTTGAGTTTTTGGGTGGAAGCCTATTTCGGGGCGGAAGGCAGCGTCTGGCAGAGCCCCTGGACCATTTTTTACTGGGGCTGGTGGATATCCTGGTCTCCCTTTGTCGGGATGTTTATCGCCCGTGTTTCCAAGGGACGAACCGTGCGTGAATTTATTCTGGGCGTCATGCTGTTTCCGACCCTGTTTTCTTTTCTGTGGATGTCCTCATTCGGGGGATCAGCTCTCTGGTTGCAGATTACCGGGGGCGCCGATATCGCTGCCGCGGTGAACAAGGATGTTTCCACCGCGCTCTTTGTGATGCTCGAGAGCTTCCCGCTGGTCAAGATCACCTCGTTTATCGGAATTATCCTGGTAACCGTGTTCTTTATCACCTCATCGGATTCGGGATCTTTGGTTGTTGACCATCTCACTTCCGGCGGAAAGCTCGATTCCCCGATACCCCAGCGGATTTTCTGGGGCGTCATGGAAGGGGTCTGCGCCGCCGCGCTGCTTATGGGCGGCGGCCTGGTGGCCCTGCAAAGCGCTTCCATCGCCACGGGGCTGCCGTTTACCATTGTTCTGCTGATCATGTGCTACAGCTTGTATCGCGGACTGAAGGAAGAGAACTATCATGCTGCGATTATTGGCAAGATGACGCCCGAGACGCATCGAATCGAAATACCCATGGGCCAAAAATGATTTGACCAAGTGTCCATCAGCTTGACATCAGCAACCCCACCGGAAACCGCGTCAGCGCCTCCCCCAGGCCGATGAAGCCATCCGCCGCCGCCAGGTCCTGCCCGGATATGGCGTCGCGCCATTGGGTGGGCGCGTTGTCCGGGATGCGCAGGCGGGTGTCGTCCCATATGGCCGGGCCCATGGGCAGGCCCCCCAGCGGGTTGAGCCCCAACGCCAGGCGGGGGGCGATGGCGAGGCACCAGTCCGGGCCGTTGTGGCGGAAAAACGCCATGACGTGATCCGCGGCGGCGCCTTCCAGCTCCGCCGGCAGGTAGGCGCCCTCCGAGAAAAGGGCCGGATTTCGGCGCCGGGCCATAAGGGTTCGGTGGATCAGGAACAGTTTGATGCGGCCGTCCGACCACTCGGCCAGCAGGTCGTTCATCAGGCCGTGGGGGTCCGTTTCCATCCGTTCCCGGATGTCTCCGAGCATTTCGGCGCGGGCCGCGTAGTCCACGGGGCGGCGGTTGTCCGGGTCCACCAGGCTCAGGTCCCACAGCTCGCATCCCTGGTAGAAGTCGGCAATTCCGGGGGCGGCGATCTTGATCAGGGTCTGGGCCAGGGAGTTGATCATGCCGAAATGGGCGACCCGCTCGAAAAAGGGATGGAAGTCGGCCAGGAAGGTATTGTCCGGCGAGGGGTCCAGGATGGCCTCGGCGAAGGCGACGCAGGCGTCCTCGTAGTCGGCGTCCGGGGCGATCCAGCTTGTGTGCATCTTGGCTTCCCGCTGGGCCTTTATCAGAAACTCGCCGATGCGGCGGTGGAAGTCCGCGTCCTCGGCCGCGCCGGCGTAAAAGGCGCCGATCAGGGTCTGGTACAGCAGGTATTCGGTGTTGCCGTCCGGCGCGGGGCGGTGGTTGACCTCTCGCTTGTGCCGGGCATTGATCTCGCTCCAGCGGCGGACGCGGCCCGCCCAGTCGGTGGCCATCTCGGTTAAGACATTTATGCGGGCTCGGGCATCCTCGCCCCGCTTCGTGTCGTGGGTGGCCGTGGCGTTTAGGGTCTTGGGGGATGTCCTGGCCCGGTCCTGGCAGAAGGCGTGGAAACGGGCCGGATCGATGCCGAACCGGGCCGGATCTCCGCCCACCTCGTTTAAGGAGATCAAACGGTTATAGGCGTAGAGAGTGGTGTCTTCCAGCCCTTTTGC
Source organism: Desulfobacteraceae bacterium (assembly GCA_011390035.1). Taxonomy (GTDB): domain Bacteria; phylum Desulfobacterota; class Desulfobacteria; order Desulfobacterales; family JAABSP01; genus JAABTE01. The sequence continues at coordinate 2,572 of JAABTE010000122.1, forward strand.
GGCCAGGGGGGCGGTGAGCTGCTGAAAGCCGTCGGCGAGGCGGCGGCGGCGATCGGCGATTTCCGGGTCCGAGAAATCGGGGCCGCCCAGCAGGGCGCGCCGGATGAAGTCGCACTCGTCGGCCAGTTCGGGCGCCCGGTCCATGGCCGCCGCCACGGCGGTCTCGATGCGCCGCGCGTCGGCCTCCCCCACGGGGCTTTCGTCGATATAGGTGCGATAGACGGGAAAGCATGATGCCACCGCCCCGAGCGCGTCCCGCAGGTCGGCGAAGGCAAGGTCCCGCCCCATGGGGTGGCGGCGGGCCATCTCCTTGAGGCGGCGGGCCGCGTTGTTCAGATCCCCGCCCATGTGAACCTCCAGCACCCGCTGCTTATGCCGGTAGCGCAGGTCCGGAAGGCAAGGACTTCCGTCGGCCAGCAGGGGCATTCCGATTGCCGGGTCCGGATCCGGATACTGGCCCGGGCCCGCCCCGAGGACATCGGCGTAAATGGCGTCAAATCGCTCCCGGAGCGCCGGCGGAACGAAAAGGCCGTTGACGTGGTTCATAAAATCATAGCCGGTCGTCCCCTCCACCGGCCATTCCGGGGGCAGGGGCTCGTCCGCCTCGAGGATCTTTTCCACCAGCAGCAGGGTTTCTGGAAAGCGCGTCCGCAGCTTTCTAAGGTAGGCGCCCGGATCGGCCAGTCCGTCCACATGATCCACCCGCAGGCCCTGGATGCGGCGCTCCCGGATCAGGGCCGATATCACGGCGTGGGTCTGCTCGAAGACCGAAGGATCGCCCACCCGGACGCAGATGAGATCGTTGATGTGGAAAAACCGGCGGTAGTTGATCTCCCGCCCCGCCACCTTCCAGAAGGCCAGGCGGAAGACCTGCTCGGTGAGCAGCCGGTCCAGCCTCAGGGGAATGCCCCCCTGGGCTTCGGCCGTTTCGCCGTTGTATAGCGCAACGATGGCCCCGACGCGGTCCAGCGCTTCCGGCCGCTTTGACAGGCCGGCAAGGGCCGCCTTCATGGCGGCGCGGCCTTCCGCCGCGGGGGCCGCATCATTCAGATGGGCGAAGATCGCGCCCGCCGTTTCCGCCAGGATGCGGGCCGCCGGCGCCGTATCGGCGTTGTCGCCGGGAAGGGCCGTTTCCAGCAGGTCGGGATAAGAGGGCAGGGCGATGGGAAAGGTCCAGTCGAAATACCGGACAACGAAGCGTTCTCCGGTCCAGTCCAGCCGGATGTCGCCCTTTTCCAGCGCCCGCCCCAGCCGCCGGCCCAGGAAGGGCGCCAGCACCCGGCCGGTCAGGGCCGGCTCGAAGTGGCGCCAGTCGATGTCGAAAAACTGGTAATAGGCCGATTGCCGCCCGTTTTCGAACACATCCATGAGCAGCTCGTTTTCCGGGGAATAGGCCATGTGGTTGGGCACGATGTCCTGAATCCAGCCCAGGCCCAGGGCCTCGGCCCGGTCGGTCAGGGCGCTAAAGCCGTCCCGTCCGCCCAGCGCCGGCGAGACGCGGCCGGGGTTGACCCCGTCATAGCCGTGGGAGCTGCCGGACCGGGCCGCCAGGATGGGGGATGCGTAAACGTGGGACGCCCCCAGCTCCGCCAGGTAGGGCAGAACGGCCCGGGCGGCCGCGAAGTTGAAATCGGGCGTCAGTTGCAGCCGGTAGGTGGCCGATAGGGCATGGGGATATGGCATGGGCGATTCCTCGATTCAATCGCGGGGGATAATCCGCAGGTTCAGTTTTTCGCAAAGGGCCTGGAAGCTGTCCCGCCAGGCCAGGGCGTCGCCGCTTTCGGCCTGCTCGGCCATCTTGTCGTACAGGAGGGTTCGCGTCCGGCCGCAGATGTCCTGCACCTTGGCGACCTCCACCGGGAAGGGCAGGGCGTCGGCCAGTTTCAGGCCCGCCATCAGCTCATCCATGGCCCGGATGCCGTCCGTCTTGCTCAACATTCGATGGGCGTCGGCCTCCAGGCGCTTTCGGAAAGTGTACTCCAGGGTCTTGTCGTCCAGGGCGATGCCCGCAAGGCGCGCTTCGGAGAGCAGTCCGTCGATGGCCTCCATATCCAGCTCCGGCGCCTGGAATGCCGCCTCAAGCTCCCGGTTGATCACCACCTCGCCGGCGATGTACAGAGACTTCGGGGTGGGATTGTTGGCGGTTTTCAGAAACCGGATGAGCGGGGCGTGGTTGTTGTAGATCTGTCGATAGTTGCCTTCGATGATCTCCAGGGTCGCTTGCAGGATCTGGGCCAGCACGGCGCGCTGCTCGTCCCGGAACAGGGTGGTCAGGGAGGAGCGATGCTCCGGGAAGTGCCGGTCCAGGGTCCGGATTACCTCCGGAAAATCGGCGATGTCGAAGGCGTCGAACGCCTCCCGGACAAAGGCCTCGTCGGTGTCGCCGTCGGCGTGGGGGCGAATGCCGCAGTTGATGTTATGATCGCCCATGTGCAGCGCGCCGAAATCGACCTCGGCGGTCTCCCGGGTAATAAGGGAGGTGACGACGATCACCCCTGCTGCCAGCTTCGCCCGCCCGGCATCGCCGGAGCGATAGGCGCGCCGATCCACCTGGTAGCAGTAGATGACGGTTTTGTCCTCGTAGGATTCAAACAGCGACGAGATGGCCCAGTGGGCCGCCACCTTGTAAAGGTCCACCATGGCCGGCCGCACGAAATTATCGTAGATCTTCCGGCCGTCGCCGATATCGGGGATGTTGCTTCTGGCCTGCTGAAGAATGTCCAGAAACCCCGGCTCCAGCACCTCGCCGCCCAGTTGAATGGCCCGGCCCGCGTACTGGATCACCTGGACCGTTTCGAGGCCCGACAGCTCGTCGAAAAACCAGCCGCAGGAGGTGTACATCAGCAGGGCCTGGCGCTGGATCTCCAGCAGGCGGCTGACGCGGCGGATATCGATCAGGTCCGGCTGGCGGGTGGCGTGGCGCGACAGGAACCGCCCCAGAGACTCGTCCGATCGGTCCAGCACCACCTCGATGTAGTCGTCCCTGGCGGCCCATGGGTCTTTTAAATCGGTGGCGGCCTGCTTTTCAAAATCCGGGGCCAGCGCGTCCCGAAGCCAGTCCAGGGACTGGCGCAGGGGGGCGCGCCACTGCTGGTTCCATTGGGGGTATCCGCCGGAGTTGCACCCGCAGTCTCCCCGCCATCTCTCGATGCCGTGAACGCAGCTCCAGGAGGTGTTTTCGATGATTTGCACCTCGTGGGTGGGCGGGTATCGCTCCAGAAACGCGCTGTAGTTGATCAGCTCGACGGCGTCGTTCTCGGCGATGGTATGCAGGGCGTAGGCCAGGGCCATATCGCCATGGGAATGATGATGGCCGTAGCTTTCGCCGTCCGTGGCGATGTGTACGAGCTGGGGGCCGTCCCGGTCCACGAAGCCGTCCATCAGGCGGCCGGCGAAGGTCTCGCCGCTGTTTAAAATGCCCTCGAAGGCCACGGCCCGGGAGATGGGGCCGTCGTAAAAGAACAGGTTGATGGACCGGCCGGAGGGCAGCTTCTGCGCATAGGGCATGGTGATGTCGATGTCGCTGTTGGAAACATCCCGCCAGTCCTGGTCGCCGCCATCATCGCCGCCGCCTTTTCCGTCTTTTCCCACGGGCAGGGGCCGCACCCGGCCCGCCTGGTGCGGGGCAAGGATGGTGAAGGCGATTCCCTCCGCGGCCAGCGCCTCCAGGGAGGCAATGTCCACCGCCGTCTCCGGCAGCCACATCCCCTCGGGCCGGCGCTTGAACCGATGGACGAAGTCGGCGATGCCCCAGCGGACCTGGGTCCGCTTGTCTCGATCGTTGGCAAGGGGCATTATCATGTGGTTGTAGGCCTGGGCCAGGGCCGATCCGTGGCCGTCGTAAATCTTCAGGCTCTGGCGATCCGCCTCCAAAATGGCTTCATGCACGTCCGGCGCGTGGACGGCCAGCCAGGCCATCAGGGTGGGGCCGAGGTTGAAGCTGATGCGGGCGTAGTTGTTGACGATGGCCTCTATCCAGCCCTCGTTATTCAGGATGCGGGAGGCGGCGTTGCGGGCGTAGCACTCGGCGGTGATCCGCTCGTTCCAGTCATGGTAGGGGTAGGCGGAATCCTGCCGCTCCACGTCCTCCAGCCAGGCGTTTTCCCGGGGGGGTTGATAAAAGTGGGCATGGATGCAGATATGGCGTTTGAGCATGTCCGTTCCTTATTGTTCCGCTTGAAGCGGGTGGGATATTTCTGTTTGATATGGGCCGGCGCCGGTGGCCTTGCGCCGCCAGAGGGCGAAACTGTGGGGGGGCAGGCTCATGGCGGCGCGGCCGTCTGACGGAACCCGCGCCGGCGCCAGGCCGCCGGGGCCGCCCCATGTGGCGTCCGCGGAATCGAGCCACTTGACCCATTCCCCGTCTGGAAACGGGATTTCCGTTGACAGCGGTCCGTCTCCGAAATAAAAAAGGATCACCGCCGCGCCCCCGTCCACCCATCGATCCACCCTCAGCAGCCGCAAGGCTTCGTCGGACCACGTCCGAAGCCGTTTTTTACTCAATCCGGAAAGCTCCGGCAGGTCCTTGCGGGCGCGGATCAGGCGGCGGTACAGGCGGTAAAGGACGGCGTGCTTGCCCGTCTTTGCCAGGTCCGGATGGAGCCGGGCGCTTTCGAAGGTGGCCGGGTCGGCCGGGTCCGGCGGCTCCGATTGCCGCTTGAAGGCGGCGAATTCCTCGGCCCGCCCCTGGCGCACCGCCGCCGCCAGGTCGGGGTCCCCGTGGCTGACGAAATAGGGGAAGGGGGCCGTCTCTGCGTACTCCTCTCCCATGAACAGCAGGGGCACAAAGGGCGACAGCAGCGTCAGCCCGGCCGCCAGCTTCTGTTTTTCAAAATGGACCAGATGGCAAAGCCGCTCCCCCCGCATCCGGTTGCCCACCTGGTCATGATTCTGGGCGCACACCACCAGCCGCCGGGCCGGCGCGTTGCGTGAACTGGCCCCGTGGCGCCGCCGCCGGGCCTCGGAATAGCCGCCGGAGATGACAAACCCCTCGGAGAATGCCTTTTCCAGATGGGCGATCCGGCCGAAATCGACATAATAGCCGTCCGACTCGCCGGTGAGCAGCGCGTGTGCCGAATGGTGAAAGTCATCCG
>JAABTE010000123.1 GCA_011390035.1 Desulfobacteraceae bacterium
TTGATCCTGCGCAATCTGGCCGTCTGATCCATCCCGATCCCCGCCGACGCCGGTGTTGAAAACCCCCACACCGGTGTCGAATTTTCCCACACAGGCCTATCATGCCGATTTAAATCGTAAAAGTGATCGATTAAAATGCCACCCAATCCCTGGCATGTGGTTTTTCCCCACATCCCGCCATGGCCATGGAACAGGCCCTGATCGGGCCATAGTATTTTATTTACTTTTTATTTCAGTCAGTTATTGATTCATCAACCAGCCTGGCACAGCCCTTGCTCTATGAAGATGGCAAGAGCGAACGGAATGAAACTGGAACCCAATTCAAATCAATGAATCAAAAATAAAGGGGAGGTGGCAAAATGGAACAAAGAGAGACAAAGAAAAGCCGGCTGGGATTCGGGTCCACCTATCGTCAGGGCGCCCGTAAGGATCTGCAATCGGATGGGGAGATCGGCGTCGTCTTTGGCGGTCAGGTGTGGATGGTCAAGCCCGAGCATTATGCCAGAACCAACAACCCCTGCATCTGGATGCAGGCCGGCCTGACCAAGTTCAAGGCCTGCAACAACTACTTTGACTGCGCCACCTGCAAGTACGACGAGGCCATGAACCGGAAGGTGGCCGAGGGCAGGCAGATCGGCTGGCGCGATTCGCTGCGGATGCGGTCGGCCATGGACCGGGTGTGCCGCCACAGCCTCACCAACCGCATCGAACGCCGGACCTGCGCCTATAACTACGAGTGCGGCCACTGCGATTTCGATCAGTTCTTCGAGGAAGTCTGGACGGCCAGGACCCGCGCCACTCCCTTCGAGGTCCAGTCGGTCAAAGGCTTTAACGTGCCGGTGGACTACCATTTCCACAACGGCCACACCTGGGCCCGGATCGAGTCGGGCGGCTATATCCGCATCGGCCTGGATGACTTCGCCCTGAAGGTTCTTGGCGAGGCCGACGCCCTGGACATGCCCCTGATGGGCAAGGAGCTAAACCCGAACAGGCCGGGATGGGGCCTGCGGCGCAAGGAGAACCTGGCGGACGTGCTGTCTCCGGTGGGCGGCGTGATCACCGAGGTCAACCACAACGTGCGGGAAAACCCGAAGCGGGCCAATCAAGATCCCTACGGCGACGGATGGCTCTTTCTGGTGCGCACCGGCGATATCAAGAAATCGGTGGCCAACCTGATGATCGAGGACAAGAGCATCGACTGGATGGACAGCGAGGTGACCCATCTCGAACACATGATCGAGCAGGTGGCCGGCCCGCTGGCGGCCGACGGCGGTCTGCTCCAGCCCGACATCTACGGCAATCTGCCCTCCATCGGATGGCGGAACCTGACCCGCAACTTCCTGAAGACCTGATGACGCGGAAGGCCGGATGATCCGAGGATCCTTCGACCTTCCGACGATTCGAGGATTCGACGATCCCATGGCGCGATGACGCGGCGCTGAAAGCGGCGAACCGGTCCGGGAACCACCTTCCGGACCGGTTTTGGGCCCTTTTCCCTGGAGGCCGGAACGATGAAAACCACATTCCAAATCAACGGCAACGTCGGCGAGACCCGCTTCACCCCCTGCTTCTGGATGCAGGCCGGGGTGGCGCGGAAAAAGAACTGCGCCATCTCGTTCGAGTGCGCGGCCTGCCGGTATGATCGGGCGATGCGCCGGGTCGCCGGCGAAAACCGAAGGACGCGCCTTGCCGGCCGGGAGCCAGCGGGGCGCCGGGGCAGGATCGTGTTCTGGCGGGACAAGCTGCTTAAACTGGCCGCCTGGAAGCGGCCGTGTCTTCATCACATGCGGGGCCGCATCGGCTTTCGGGCCTGCACCAATGCCTACAACTGCGGCGACTGCGAATTTGACCAGTATTTCCAGGACCAGTTCACCGTCCACACCGTGGTGCGGCCGGTGCGGGTGCTGGACGTGGAGGGTTTCCGAATGCCCCAGGGGTACTACTTCCATGAGGGGCACACCTGGCTGAAAATCGAAGAGGGCGGCATGGCCCGGGTTGGCATCGACGATTTCGCCCTGCGCCTGATGGGGCCGCCGGACCGGATCGAATCGCCCCTGGTGGGAAAAACCGTCCAGCAAGGCCGCCCGCATATCAGGGCACGGCGGGGCGAAAACGTGGCGGACCTCATCTCGCCGGTCAGCGGCGTGGTGACGGACATAAATCCCCGTCTGCGGGAAAAAGGCGGCATCGCCAACGAATCGCCCTATGCCGATGGCTGGGTGATGCGGGTTCATGCCCGGAACCTTCGGGGGGATCTGCGGCGCCTGCGAATGGGAAGCGAAACCCGGGAGATGCTGGAGGCCGAGGTGGACCGACTGTACGGCCTGATCGAGGAAGTGGCCCCGCTGGCGGCCGACGGCGGCTTTTTGGGGACCGATATTTATGGCAGCCTTCCGTCTCTGGGGTGGGGTCGGATTACGGAGATGTTTTTGAACCTGCCCCAAATAAGCTTTCCACCCCATTGACAAAGCCTTTGCTATCTTTCATGATAGCACATGAACAAACCGCGATAAAGCGGAAAGCTGCTTGACAAGATGCTGGCCGAAGCGGGGCTGGATCGGGAGCAAAGGAGAACAAGCCATGATGCGTGATTTATTGAAGACAGGTGCGAGGCAAGGCGTTTTATTGATTATCTTTCTGGTCGTTCTGGCCCTCGGGCTTGCCGGATGCCCCCGGAAGGCGTCCAACCCCCCGCCCCAGCCCCGGCCGAGAGCTGAATCCAACTGCATCGACCAGAGCAAAAAGCGGACCCGAACCCTGTGTACCCAGCAGTACGACCCGGTCTGCGGGTGCAACGGCCGCACCTACTCAAACGCCTGCGTTGCCAGAAACGCGGGCGTTCTGCGATGGACGGATGGGGCCTGCCCCGAATAACCCCCCCTTCCCTCGTTGATTCCTTTTTAAACCCTTTCCCGCGGGTCCACCGCTTCGCCGGGGGGCTTGTCTTCATTCCCGCCATCATCGCCCGGCGCTTCATCCCGGGATGAAGATGGCGCCGTCTCATCCGTTGACCGCCCGAACCGCCGCCTCACCCACGCCCGAAAATTCTCGAACGCCTCGAACTCCACCGGAATCATCAGCAGCGCCAAAATGGTGGCGCTGGAAAGGCCCGCCACGAAGGCCGTGGCCATGGGGGCCCAGGAGATCGATTTACTCGGAATGCCGATTGCCATGGGCAAAAGCCCCAGCACCGTGGTGACGGTGGTGATGAGAACGGGCCGCATCCGGGCGGCGCATGCGGCCATCACCGCCTCTCGGATGGGGCGGCCGGCCCGGCGGCGGGTGTTCATGAAATCGATGAGGATGAGCGAATCGTTCACCGCCACCCCGGCAAGGCCCACGATGGCCATGAAGCTGCCGATGGTGAAGGTGGTGCGGGTGAGAAACAGGCCCATCACCACCCCGATGAGGGCAAAGGGCACGGCGGTGATGATGATCATGGGCTGGAAATAATCGTTGAACTGGGAGGCCAGCACCATGTAAATGCCCAGAATGGCAATGAAAAAGGCAAACGTGAGCGAGGTGTAGGACCGGCTGGTGGATTCGAACTCGCCGCCGAAGGAGATGGACGCGCCCCCCATCCGGTCACCGTTCGCCTCGAAGAACCGGCTTGCCAGCACCTGGGCCCGGGCCGGCGACAGGGGAGAGCCCGGGGCGATGTCGGCCGTGATGGTGATGGTGGGCCGGCCCTTGTAGCGGCTGCGGGCGTTTGGCTCCGTGGCGAACTCGGCCCGCACCAGGTCCCTCAAAAGAACGGGGGCGGCGGCGTCCTCCACCACCGGCACGCCGAGGATGTCCAGCGGGTCGGACAGGCCGGAGGCGGCCATGTTCACCCGGTCAGATTCCCTCGCCAGCCGCACGATCAGATCCACCTCCTCGTCCACCGTCCGGAAGGTGCCCGCCCTCTGGCCGTTCAGTGCCCCGGCCACCATGCCCGTCACGTCTCCGGGCATCAGGCCGTATTCAAACACCGCCTCGGGTCGCGGCGTGTAGCGCACGATGCGGTGCATCTCCGGCCGGTCGTCTCTCAGATCGATCAGGCCCTCCAGTTCCGGCTCGGATTTCATGTATTCAAGCATCGCGTCCGCGCCGTGGATGGCCCCTTCCATGGTGGCAGCCGTCACCCGGATGTTCACCGGCTTTCCCGTGGGCGGGCCGTCGCCCTCTTCAAAAAGCCGCGCCTCGGGGCGGGGGCCGCCCGGCGGGTAGGATTTCTCAACGAATTCAGCAATCGACCGGCGCATGTAGGTCAGGTGGGCGATGGGATCGTTTTCCGGGTTTTCGGGAAAATTCCGATCCCGGTCCTCGGGCAGGGTCACCACGATCTCGCCGAAATGATTGCCCGTGTGGCGCTGGTAATCCTGATCTTCGTAGTAGCCGGCCGTTCCGGAGGTGGATTGGGCCTGGCCCGGCCCCAGGGACATGATATGGCGGGAGATATCGCGCACCACATTGTCCGTCTCCTCGATGGGGGTGCCCACCGGCATGGCAATGGTGACATGGTAGCGGAAATAGTTTCCCGGAAAGAACTTGACCTTGATCAGCGGCATGATGCCGGTGATAGACAGAACCAGAATTGCCACAGACGCGAAAAACAGCAGCCCGATGCCGCCAAAGGCGATGATCTTGTGGTTGAGCAGGCGGTGAAGTATCCACTCGTAAATCTTCCAGAAAGGGGCGAAAAGCCCGCTTCGGAGGTGGTGAAACGGGTCCTGATCCTCGGTGACCACCTTCGCGGCGGTCCGTTTCGGCCCCCAGTCCAGCACATGGATGGGCAGGATGAACAGGGCCTCGATCAGCGAGGCGATCATCGCGTAGGTGACGGTCTTGGGGATCTGGGCGAAAAACTCCCCGGTGCTGCCGGTCATGATCAGCATGGGCAGAAATGCCAGCACCGTGGTGAGCGCCGAGCTGATAACGGGCAGCATCACCTCCGCGGCGCCGTCCACCACCGCCTCCCGCCGGGATTTGCCCATCTGGGCGTGCCGATGGATGTTTTCCACGATGATCACCGCGTCATCCACCATGATGCCCGTTACCAGCACAAAGGCGAACAGGCTGATGGTGTTAAGCGACACGCCCGTGGCATGCATGATGACGATGGAACACAAAAAGGCGAACGGAATGCCCACGGCGGTGATCATAGCGTTGCGGAACCCGAGGGTGATCCACAGCACCAGCGTCACCAGCGACAGGCCCAGAATCAGGTTGCCGCCCAGGGTCTTTACCGAATCGTTGATCTCGAAGGTGGAATCGTTGGTGAAGACGATGCCGATGCCCTCTCCGGCATGGGTCTTTTCAAAGGCTCTTGAGATGGCCTTCACCTGGGTGGAGATGTCCACGGCGTTGCCGCTCTCCTCCTTGATCACCCGGAGGCGAAGGGTATCCAGGCCGTTGACGGAGGGGATGGTACTCGGGTCCCGGTGGCTCACCCTGGCGTTGGACACCAGATCCCGCACCCGCACGAAGTTGCCGTCCCCGTCCCGCCGGACGATGATGTCCAGCACGCTCTGCTGATCCGACAGGCGCCGGCCCGCGTCCAGCATGTATTCCCTGTCCCCCTGGCGAAAGCGGCCCGTGGGGATCTTGGTGTTGGCAGACGCCACGGCCCGGGTCACCTCATGGAAGGTTATGCCGTGGCGCCGCAGCCGGGCCGGGTCGATGGAGACGTGGAACTCCTTTTCGTAATCGCCCGAAATCCCGATGCTTTGAACCCCATCTATGTCCAGAAGCCGGGTTTTCAGCTCCTCGGCCAGCAGCTTTAAGCTGTGCTGGGGCAGCTCACCCGTGATGTTGACAATGACAACCGGCAGCCACTTATGGGTGTCGATATAGAAAAAGGAGGGCTCGTCGGCCCCCGCCGGCAGCTTGTCTCTGATGCTCAGAACCCGGAAGCGCAGGTCGTCGTACAGGGCCTCGTAATCGGTGTCATCGTTGAATTTGACCTGAATGGAAGAAAAATTCCGGTAGGACTCGGACTGGACGTACTCGACGTTTTCCAGCCCGTCCAGGGCGTCCTCGATCTCCGCGGTGACGAGCTGCTCCACGTCATCGGCCGAGGCCCCGAAATAGACGGTATGCACGAAGACCTTGCCCATATCCACGTTGGGCATGTTCTCCAGCGGGATGGTGAACAGGGAAAAAAGCCCGGCGATCACCAGGATCGCGAAGCTCACATTGATAAAGACGATCTGCTTTAAGCTGTACCGGACAACGGTCTTCATGGGGCGGCAAGCTCCGTTCCCACCTGAAGATCCGGATGATCCGCCACGATATAATGGCCGTTTGACTCGCCCAGAATCAAAATATTGACCGGCGCCTCGGCCCCCTTGGCCCGGACCCGCGGGTTTTCATACCGGTCGATCACCGCCGCCCTGGGAACCCAGACGCCCTGGGTTTCAAGGGCCACGGGCAGGGTGAACCGAAGGCCCCCCCGGCGCGGCCCGCCGTGATCCACCAGTATCAGCTCGATGCCCAGCTTGCGGGTCTTCTCGTCAAATTCCGGGTTGATCCGGTTGATCCGGGCCGTTGCCGGCACCCCATCCACCGTTGCCCCAAAGGGCTCGTCCAGCGCCTGGATGGCAGAAAGCTCCTCTCCGGACACGGAAAGCGGAATAACCAGCTTTTGAAAATCAGTGGCCCGCCCCAGGGGGATATTGGGGGCCACCATCTCCCCCGGCTCCACCATCCGCGCCACCAGCACCCACCCGGCCGGCGCCCGAATGTCATGGCGCCGCTTTCGCTCCATCAGCTCCCGCAGGGCCACCTCCAGCGCCCCCTTTTCCGCCGCCAGGCTCCGCCGGGCAAGACCGGCCTGCTGGTATTCTTCCTGGGCCGAGTCCCGCTTTACCCCGGTGGCCCGATCGCCCTGGTGGAGCTGGTCGATCCGCTCATATTCTTTTTTCAGATAAGCCACCCGCGACTCATTCTGGGCGATGGCCGCCTCGATGCCGCTGATTTTCTGGCGTGTTCCCTGAATCTGAAAATCGATAAAGGTGGTATCGATCTCACAGAAGGGCTTGTCTTTGATGGTTTCCCCCTCGGAGTAGTTGACCCGGATGACCCGCCCCGGAACCTCCGAGGCCAGGGTAACGGTGGCGTCGCCCCGGGTGTAGCCCGTCAGCATGATCTCTTTTTCCGCCGGGCTTACCACCAGCGGTTCCGCCCCCACCCGGATCGGCATAATCCATAACAGCGCCGCCCATATTATGACCCAATGCATTCCAATACTCCCCGCAATTGTCTATACCGCCGCCATCTATGCCACCGGCACCTATACCGCCGGTATGTATACTGCCGTCATCTATACCACAGTCATCTATACTGCCGGTATCTATACCACCGCCACATATACTGCCGGTATCTATACCACCGCCAGGTTGATAAGGAAAGGCCCTGGAAAAGAAGGCCATCCCGCGGAAAATCCGCATCGGGCCTGTTTTTATCATTCTTTTTTGGTTTTGAAAACAGTATTATTCCTTCCCAAAAATAAGCTTCCGGCCCCGACCGATGACGTTGACGCCGCACTGGCCCAGCACCACCTTGCGGCGGCAGATGCGCTGGTGGACGTCTCCGACGCCTTGCCACGGGGTCAAACGCCTTCGGCGGGCTAAAGCCACCTTCCGGAGCAAT
>JAABTE010000012.1 GCA_011390035.1 Desulfobacteraceae bacterium
CAGTTCGGCGTGCCGGCGAAGGTGCAGGCCCACGTCCAGCTCCCTGATCCGGGCGGTGTAGATCTGATGCAGCTCGGCCTTTTTGGCCTGCCGCTTGAGCTGCTTCATGCGGCGCTCCACCTCCCCGACGATGTCGTCGATGCGGGCCAGGTTCTGGGCCGTGGCATCCATCTTCCGCAGCGCCTCGGTTTTGCGGCTTTTATAGCGGGTGATGCCGGCGGCCTCCTCGATGAAGTGGCGGCGCTCGTCCGGCCCCGCGTCGGTGATGGCACCGATGTTGCCCTGGCCGATCACCGCGTAGGAGCGGGCGCCCACGCCGCTGCCCAGAAAGATGTTCTGGATGTCCTTGAGCCGGCAGGGGCGGCGGTTGAGCAGGTAGGCGCTCTCGCCGGACCGGAACAGGCGCCGGGTTACCATGATTTCCGTGAAGTCCCTCAGCTCCTCGGGGCCCTGGCCGTCATCGTTGGCCAGCACCAGGGAAACCTCGGCCAGGTTCAGCGGCGGGCGGCCGCTGGCGCCGGCGAAGATCACGTCCTCCATGGCCTTTCCCCGGAGCTGCTTGACGCTCTGCTCCCCCATGGCCCAGCGCAGGGCGTCCACCACGTTGCTCTTGCCGCAGCCGTTGGGCCCCACGATGGCCGACACGCCAGACGGGAATTCGATGACGGCTTTTTCCACGAAGGATTTAAAGCCGGTGATGTCCATCCGTTTCAGTCGCATGGATGAAGGGTTCCGTTACGGCGCGGAACGCGGGGCGGCCGGGCGGAAAGGCGGAGCGCCGGTGGGCCGCCATGGCCGACCGGCGCCGGAAAACGGGTCCCCCGGGTGTAAAAAGGCGGGGGGGTCAAGGGCAGTCGTGGACAAGAACGACTCCCACGGATGTCAGTTGCGGGATGCCGTTGGCGCAGGCATCTGTGGAAAGGGGGTTTCCCGAAAGAATGATCCGGTCCCCCTTGTCGATGCCGGCGTTGGCCGTCAGCGCCCCGATGGTGGCGATGGCGTTGTTGGAAAGCTCAAGATCGTATTCCGCGCCCGCGGGCGGGTTTTCGCCGATGTGGATCAGGCCGGAAAGGGGGCCGATGTCGGCGATCAGGTTGCCCGACAGGTTGAGCCAGGCCAGGGCCGAAAGATCCTCCAGGACGGTGATGTCGGCGATGCCGTTGCTTCCCGCGGACAGGCGCGTCAGGCCGGTTAAGCCGGAAAGCGGGCTGATGTCGGCTATGGCGTTGCCCGTCAGATAAAGCTGGGTCAGTTGGGTGAGCGGGGCCAGGGCCGCGGCCGACGCGATGGCGTTTTCCGTCAGGCTCAGGCCGGTCAGGCCGGCCAGGCCCGACAGGGGGGCGATGTCCGAGATCTGATTGCGGCCCAGCAGCAGTTCCTTCAGGCTGGTCAGGCCTTCAAGCGGAGCGATATCCTGGATCAGGTTGTCCTCCAGGTCCAGCAGCAGCAGACCGGTGAGGTTGGACAGGGGAGACAGATCGGCGATATGGTTGCCCCAGGCGATAAGGCGGGTGAGGCCCGTCAGGCCGGACAGGGGGGACAGATCGCTGATCTGGTTTTCGTTCATGGAAAGCTCGTTCAGCGTCGCCAGCCCGGCCAGGGGCGAGATGTCGTCGATGGCGTTTCGGCTCAGGTAAAGCTTGTTCAGCCGGGTCAGGCCCGAAAGGGGGCTGATGTTGACGATCTGGTTCTGATCCAGGTCCAGCAGGGTGAGCCGGTCCAGGTCGGCAAGGGGCGCGATATCGGTGATGGCGTTGTGCCACAGGGTCAGCTCCGTCAGGCCGGTCAGGTTCGAAAGGGGGGTCAGGTCCGACACCTGGTTGTAATCCAGTTGCAGAATCGAAAGGCTGGTCAGTCCGGCGATGGGGGACAGGTCCGCGACCTGGTTGTTGTTCAGGTACAGCTTGCTCAGGTTCACTGCGTATTGGAGTCCGTCGAGGCCGGCGATCCCCTCCCATGGGAGATTGAGCCGGGTGAGGGCTGCCATTTCCGAGGCCAGGATATCGCCCTCCGGCTTGTTCAGGGCCTCCCGGACGGCCGAGGCCAGGGCCGTGTCCGGAAATTCCACCACCACGGGGGGCGCCGGCTTCCATTCGTAATCCACGGCCATTGATTCGCTCAGGAGCAGGGCGCCGTCGGGGCTCTCCATCCGCAGTTGAATCCCCGTGACCACGCCGGCGGTTTGTCGGAGGAAGTAGCGGGAGGCGCTCCCGCCGCCCGTCAGCAGGGTGGATGGCTGATGGACGGCCGCGCCATCCGGGGAAACCGGGCCGACCCAGATGTAGCCGCCCGCCGCGTGGCCGATATGGTAGTCGAAGGTCACCGTCACCTTTTTGCCCAGATCCAGATCCGCCGGGCTCTCCGGCGCCATCCGGATGTTGGACAGGTAATTTTCCGTCAGCGTCGTGGCGAGAAAATCGAAAATGATGGCGTTGAACGCCGCGGCGGCATCGGCGTTGGGAAAGTGGCCCGCCCCCTCGATGGCCTCATTTCGGAAGGGTGAGAACCCGAGGGCCGCGGCATCGGCCATGGCGGCGGCGAACTGGGGATCGGCTGTCCCGCCCAGGGCCAGGGTTTTATGGGAAAGGTTGTCAAGCCGCGCCATGGTCTGCCCGTCTTCCGGGAAGGTGTGGTCCAGCCAGGGGCTGGCCAGCATCAGCCGATCCACCTTCTCCGGATAAAAGACCGCCATCTGGGCCGCGATGGCGCTGCCGAGGGACAGGCCCAGCAGGTGGGCCTTTTCAATGCCCAGGCGGGCCATCAGCTCAACCACGTCC
The DNA here is from genome assembly GCA_011390035.1 of Desulfobacteraceae bacterium. Lineage (GTDB taxonomy): Bacteria > Desulfobacterota > Desulfobacteria > Desulfobacterales > JAABSP01 > JAABTE01. Next base: position 2,778 of record JAABTE010000012.1, read on the forward strand.
AGAGTCGCCCGGTGGGCGGTCTCTGTCCATGCCCAGGTGTCAAGTGGCGAATCACCCGCCAGGGTGGATTCGCCGAAGCCCCGGATATCGAAGCGGATCACCCTGTAATGTTCGGCCAGGGTTTCAAACTGCGGGTCCCAGCTCAAGCGGCCCAGGTAGGCGCCTTCGGCGTCGGTCTGGCCGCCATGGATCAGGATCAGCGGATCGCCGTGGCCGGCGGCTTCGTAATACAAGGCCGCTCCGTCGCTCATTTGGGCCGTTCCCGATTCCGGAACGAAGGCGTTGCAGTCATGGGTGATGGCGGCCCCGGCTGCGGTCAGTTGCGGGATGTGGGTGTCGCAGGCCGCGGCGCCGAGGGGATTGCCGGAAAGATCGATGGCGGCCCCGGCCCAGAGGGTAGCGTTGCCGGCCAAAGCCGAGATGTCGGCGATCTGGTTGCCGGAAAGATCCAGGGTGGCCAGGTTCGACAGGGCGGCGATGGCGTCGATGGCGGTGATGGCGTTGCCCGAAAGATCCAGGGATGTCAGCCCCGTGGCGTGGGAAAGGCCCGACAGATTGGCGATGCCGGCGTCAGGAGCGGAAAGGGCGGAAAGGGCCGCCACGTCCGCCGCGGGCAGGGGGCCCTCGGGTTGATTCAGGGCGGCCCGGGCCGCGGCCTCCAGGGCGGCGTCGGCGAACTGGACCGTCTCTGCCGGGGTGGCGCCGGTGAAGGCGATGGTCCACCGGCCGAACTGGCTTCGGCCGCCGGAAAGCTCGGAATAGGCGATGCGGAAGTAGCCGTTCTCTCCCCAGCCGGTGTTCCAACTGTTCTTGACGATGAAGGCCGACTCCGCGTCGTCCCATCCCACCACCAGAACGGCGTGGCCGCATTTTCCGGCGCCGTCGGCGCACTCTCCCCATACCGGGGAATAGATGCCCGACCTGTAATAAAAAAAATCCGGATAAACCTGCAGCGTGGTGACCACCGGGCCATGGGTGAAAATGGCTTCCTTGAGATCGGCCGCCCCCGGCGCCTGATTCCGGGACACCCACAGCCATCCGTCGATGCGGCGAGCCGCGTCCCGCCAGTCGGCGCAGGCGTTTTCGCAGGCCGAAACCGCGCCTGCGTAAGGCAGGCAGGATTCCGGGGCCAGGCCCGTGTCCCGCAGGAAATCGGCCGCCGCGTTGATCCGGCCCTTTTCGCAGGCGCCGGCGTCGCCGCAGGAGAGCAGGATCTGCTCGGACAGGTCGGGCATGGCCGCCGGGGCGGTCCCGGCGGCCATGAGGATCTGGGATTCCAGGGCCGCCGTGGTGGCGAAGGCCCAGCAGGAGCCGCAGATTCCCTGGTATTTGACGGAGGTGACGAAGCTGCCGTCATTGTTACGCCAGTCGAAGGCGGCCGGGATTTCGGCGGCGAGAAGATCGGTTTCCGCCGCCGCGCCGGTTTCCGGTTCGGCGGTTGCTTCCGAGCGGCGGCCGGACGGCGCATCCAGTGCCTCCGTTTCGGCGCCCGCCAGCCGGTTTCGGTCGGATGGGGGCAGGGCCGATATGGGGTTTGCCGCCGCCACCCAGTCGGCCCGGGCCGTCTCGATGGCGTCCCGGATCTGGTTCAGTTCCGTGGGGGCGGGGGGAGCGCCGGTGACCGTGACCATGACGGAGCGCTCGTATTCGCCGCTGTCATGCAGGGTAAAGGAGGTGCTGCCTGCGGAAACGCCCCGGACGGTGACGGTATGGCCGCTAAGGGAGGCGGTGGCGATGGTGGCGTTGATCAAGGGCGCCGAAAGGCTGTAGGGGTATCGGCCGCCGCTGAAGGTCACGGTGGCGGTTTCGCCGGCGGACATCGTCAGGCTCGAATGGGTGGCCCGCAGGTCCGGCCGGTCCTGTTCGTCGCATCCGGCAACGCCCAGGGCGATGCCGATCATCGCCGCCAGTGTCAGCCATAGTGAAAGCCGTTTGCGCGTCATTACCCGGTCTGTTTTCGAATGCATGGAATATCCCCTTTTTCGTTCCGCTTTTCGTTCCGCCATTTATGACTCTTATCCATTGTTTTTCCTACGGGGTTTTTTCTATGGGGTTTTTTCTATGGGCTCCCGAGCCTGCCGAAGGGTTTTGCAAGGATATCGTATTTTAGCGATTCCTTTATCAGAAACGGGTGAAATGATCAAATAAAAACATCGGAAGGCGGCCTCAATGGGGCGAATGATGAGAGGGCATGGGGCGGATGATGAGAGGGCACGGGGCGGATGATGAGAGGGGATGATGGGGGCCCCGTAAGGAGGGAAGGGCCCCCATCAAGCAGCGCGGGAGGAGGGATGGTGAGGCGAGGGTGGGCTGGCCGGGGTTAAATGGCGGAGGCGTTTGCCGTTCCCGCGGCCATGAGGAAAGAGATATTGCCGGAATCCCGCGGCGTCAGCCGTCCCCGGGCGGCGTGGGCCCACTGCATGATCCGGCGGATTTTCATGTCTATGGTGGTGTCCGAGGCGAGTCTGGAAAAGCTTCTGTCGCGCTCGGCCAGGGCCTGGAGGTTGCCGGCGTCCGGGGCGCCGCCGATGCGGCCCAGGCCCCGGATGATGATGCCCAACTGGTTGAGCAAGGCTTCCAGGTGCCGGCCGCTGGCCATCCGGTAGATGGCGGCGTCCGGGTCGCCATAGGTCTTCAGGGCGCCGCGCAGGATGGCGCGCGCGGTCTGGCCGCCCACGATGCTCATGAAGATGTAAATTTCCCGCTCCAGGGACAGCAGGAAGCGGGGGGGCAGGGCGTCCAGAGACTCGGTTGTCCGCCCCATCTCCCGGAGCAGAAGCTGATGGATGGCGCGGATTTTCTCGATCACGCGATCCGACATGCCGTCGATCAGCCGCCGGGCGTATCCGGCCACCTCCCGGTCGATGCCGCGCTCGGTGTTGAGCACCTCCTCGGGGGTCAGCTCCACGAATAGGTTGATGTCCCGGTTATGCTTTCGCAACAGCAGGGTGGTCAGGATCATGGCGTTGCGGTCGGAGAACTGGACCTGGGACGGGTTTTGCAGCAGATCGTCCATGAGCATGTCCACTGCACGCAGGGGGCTTTCCATCCGCAGGATCAGGTGCTGAAGGCCGTTTAAGAAGGCCACCCGGTCGTTGCGGTGGGGGGTTTCCTTCAGGTAATGCCACAGGAACCGGAAGACCTTTTTTTCGTGCCGAGCGAATGCGGGAATGTGCTTTTCGAAGATGTGGCGCTGGAAACGGCCCTGCCCGTCGAAGGAGCCGCGCAGCAGGGAGACCAGCTCCCTTGCCGCGTCGGGGGTGACCTGAAAGTCTCCGGCGATGGCCTGGTAATCGGCGTCGGTGAATTCGATGGGCCGGCGGACCATCTCCCGGATCTTGCGGCGGGTTCCCACCCGGCTCTTCTGGCCGGCCAGCATCTTGGCCAGGCCCGCATGGATTTTGTCCACCACCGTCTCCCGGCCGCCGTCCCGGATTCTGAGCGCGGCGCCCTCCACCCGGATGTCGTCGAAGATATCCTCCCGCACCTGTTCAAACCGCCCCCGGATGTTGCGCATCACCTCCAGGCTCACGCCCGAGTCGGCGCCGTCGCCGGCGGCCTCGTCCAACAGCTCGCTGGCCATTTGCACGCGCTGGCCCAGACCGGCGGCGTCCACCCGGTCGTAGTCGTTGCCGTACACGCTCTGGATCACCTGGGCGGCCTTGCGGGGGGCCGCGCCGAATCGGGCCGCCGCCAGTCGGGCCACGGCCGCCTGTTCCGGCCGGGCGCGGCCGCCGGCGATGGGCGTTGGCTGGGTTTCGGCGAGCCATTTGATGTTGTTGACCTCGATGGGGGGCCGCGCCAGTTGATTTTTGAGCTTTCCGATGGAAAAGAGCGCGTCGTAAATCGAGAACACGGGAACGGAGGCATTGCGCCGCATCCATTCGGCCACCTTTCGCGTCATGGCGGTCATGGCCCCGCCGGAGATTCCGTTGATGGCCGCCGTGATCGTCAGGTTCACATCGGGCCGGCCCCGCTCGTCCTGAATGATGGGAAACCGGCTCCGGCCCTGCTCTCCGGTCAGGATGATCTCGCCTTCCCCGTTCCCGCCGCTCGAAAGCCGGGACAGTATCCGAAGGGAAAGCCCGAGCCGCTCCCTCCATAATTCGATCGGGGGTTCAGCCCGAATATCAGCCGTGGCTTCAGCCTGAATATCAGCCGGGGCTTCAGCCCGAATACCAGCCGTGGCTTCAGCCCGAATACCAGCCGGGCCTTCAGCCCGGATTTCAGCCATGTTCTTCCCGTTTGCATCGGCCGCTATGGGCAGTTGCAGGCACAGGCTGCTGACGCCGTGATCCCCCAGCACCCGGAAGGTCTTGGCCAGCCGGCCGGTCAGATGGCTCATGCGCGCGCCCGCCCGCTTGAACAGGGCGACTGCGACCACCGCGTCCATCTCCACGTCGCCGAAGCGGATCACATAATCGACCTCCGGCGGAATCTGGGTGCCGGTGGGAAAGCCCCTGAAGCGAACCTGGTAGCGGCCGTCGCCGCCCGCCTGGGCGGCCATGGTCTCCACCGCGGCCATCAGCTTATTGAAGGATTTCGGGGGGACTCGCATGCCTTCCTGGAAGCGGGCCTCGGTGAGGCAGGCGGTCAGCCAGTGGGCCAGATCGATCATGGCCATTCGCTTGTCGTCCGGCTCCGGGGGCGTTAAGAATGCGTCCTGGCCGGCGGCCGGCGCATGGCTTTCGATCCCGCCCAGCTCCGCCAGCAGGCTCCGGGCCGCTTCATCCAGACTGATCCGCGCTGTGTTCATCCGTTTACCCCCTGTTACGGTCGTCCGCTCCGGGCTGTCCTTAGGTCAACTCGGGCCTGATTCTCTCGCTCGGGACCGCGAGATAAAAATACCTGAAGTGAAAAATGAGATGCCGGAGACGCTGCTTTCCGAGCCTGGATGGGATGGTACGATGTCCGCATTGGAAGCGCAATGGGACGAAAATCCAAAACGGGGGTAGAAATATCCTACTTTTGAATGGGGGGATGGCTCAGGCGGCGCAAGGTGTTGAAAACGGCGCTATAAAGCGCCGCTTCCAAGGGTTGCGCACGGCCCTTGCGGGCCGATAGAGGATGCCGCTAGAGGATCTGGCTCAAAAAGAGCTTGGTCCGGTCGTGGGTGGGGCTGACGAAGAAGTGTTCCGGGGTGCCCTCTTCCACGATGGCGCCGTGGTCCATGAAGATGACCCGGTCGGCCACCTCCCGGGCGAAGCCCATCTCGTGGGTCACCACCACCATGGTCATGCCCTCCCTGGCCAGGGCCTTCATCACGTCGAGCACCTCGCCGATCATCTCCGGGTCCAGGGCCGAGGTGGGCTCGTCAAACAGCATCACCTTGGGGTCCATGGCAAGGGCCCGGGCGATGGCCACCCGCTGCTGCTGGCCGCCGGAGAGCTGGTCCGGGTAAACGGAGCGCTTTTCTCCTATGCCCACCTTGGCCAGCAGGTATTCGGCCTTTTCCACGGCTTCCTCGCGGCTGCGCTTGCGCACCACCCGCTGGGCCAGGGTCAGGTTCTCCAGCACCGTCTTGTGGGGGAAGAGGTTGAAGGACTGAAAGACCATGCCCACCTCCGCCCGCACCTTGTTGATGTCGGTCTTGCGGTTTAAAATGTCCACGCCGTCGATGTACAGGTGGCCCTCGTCGGCGGTTTCCAGCTTGTTCAGACACCGAAGAAAGGTACTCTTTCCGGATCCCGACGGCCCGATCACCACCACCACCTCGCCGGCGTTGATGAAGCTGGAGACATTCACCAGGGCCTTGACCTCGCTGGGCACGAGGAATGTCTTGGATATGTTGCGAACGTCGATCACTGGATGAGCGTCCTCCTTTCCAGATATTGGACAAACATGGACAGCGAAAAGGTGAGCAGCAGGTATAAAATGGCGCACATGAACCACAGCTCGTAGGGCTGAAGGCTGGTGGTCACCACCTCCCGGGTGGCCTTGGTCAGCTCCCGGATGGCGATGATGCCCAGCAGCGACGAGTCTTTGATCAGGGAGATGAACTGGCCGGCCAGGGGCGGCAGGATGCGGCGCATGGCCTGGGGCAGCACCACGTGGAGCATGGACTGGGCGTAGTTCATGCCCAGAGAGCGCGAGGCCTCGGTCTGGCCCCGGTGGATCGACTGGATGCCCGCCCGGACGATCTCGGCCACGTAGGCGCCGGCGAAGATGGCAAGAGACGCCACCCCGTACCAGAGCGAAGAGATCTGGGGGATGCCCTGCCTGGCCAGAAGGTCGTTGATGATGGTGCCGAAGACGAAATACCACAGATAGATCTGCACCAGAAGGGGAGAGCCCCGGATGAACTCGATGTAGGTGATGGCCGTCCAGCGCAGGCAGGGATTGTCTGACAGGCGGGCAAGGCCCGTGAACAGGCCGATGAGGATGCCGAAGACGATGGCGATCATGCTGACCTTGATGGTGAGCCAGAGGCCCTGCAGCAGGATGCCCGGCCGGGTCACCTGGTGAACGGCCAGGGTGTCGCCCGGGAAGATGAAATCGCCCTTATAGACCCGAATCTCTCCCGCCGGGGCCTGGTAGGTTTCCGATTCTCTGGAATTGGCCACGGTGATGGCCACGGTTTCGCCCCGCCGGTCGATGGACTTGACCTCGCCCTCTATGAAGGATCGCGTTTCCACGTCCATCTCGGCCACGAAATACTGGGGCACCCGGTACCAGCGCCAGACGTATTCCACCTCGTTGGTGGTGTACCAGAGCAGGAAAATGCTCATGCCTAGCAGGATAAAGAAGGCGGATTTCCAGAAAATGTAATAACCGGCTGTCTTTTTTGCTATCATTTTATGGCGGCTCGCGGGCTGGCGGTTGACGGGGAAAGGGGGAAGGCCGCAGCGGCCGCCCCCCTGGCTTTATGACCTGTGATGCGGGCGTTTCGCCGCTGTTATTCCTGGATTTCCCTCATCCATTCCGTACTCTTGATCCACTTTTCGTAGATGCGGTCATAGCGCCCGTCGTTTTTAACCTGGCGCAGGAAGTTGTTGAGCCAGTTGAGAAAGTCCGGATCACCCTTGTTGATGGCCCAGGCCAGCGGCTCGTAGGTGAAGGGCTCGTCCAGGAAGATCACCTTGCCCTCGCCCTGCTGGGCGTACATGTAAACGCAGTTGGGCAGGTCGTAGACATAGGCGTCGGCCTTGCCGTTGAGTACCTCTAGGAAGGCCTCGGTCTCGGTCTCGAAGGACTTGTAGTTGGCCTTGGGCATGTTGCGCTTGACCGCCTGCTCGCCGGTGGTGCCCAGCTTGGAGGTGACGGTGTAGGCCGCGTCGTTCAGGTCCCGGTAGGAGGTGACCTTGCCCTCGTGCTTCTTGTTGAGCAGGATGGTCTGGCCCACGATGATGTAAGGATCGGCGAAAAGCACCTTCAGGTTGCGCTCCTGGGTCACCGTCATGCCGGACATGATGATGTCGAACTTGTTGCTCAAAAGGGCCGGAATGATGCCGTCCCAGGCGGTGTTGACGGGCGTGAACTTGACGCCCATGGACTTGGCCATCTCCTTGGCCATGTCGATGTCAAAGCCCACGAACTGGCCGTTCTTGTCGGTCATCTCGAAGGGCACGTAGCCGGCCTCGAAGCCCACCCGCAGCTCGCCGCGCTTCAGGATGTCCTCAATGGTGCTGTTGCGGGCCAGCTCGATATCCGCGGCGAAGGCCGCCGGCGCCATGATGCAGCATGTCATGGCCAGCGCCACCGCCAGCCCGATCAATCCCTTTTTCATGTTCTCCTCCTTCTGGTTCCGTTTGGGTTGAATTGAAACGCCTCCCGGCGCTATGCTATGAAATCAGCAGTCTCCCGGCCCCGAGGGGAGGGCCTCAATAGGATTTTCCCTCCGTCAACAGCTCCCGAAAGACCATTCGGACGGTCTTGCAGTCCGGGCACTTGGGCATTTCCTGCTGGGGCATGTAAATGATTTCCGTCCGGTGGCACTTGGGACAGATGATCTCAGCGGGCTCTTTTCTGCTTCGCCTGGGCATGGCGCATCCTTAAGGGTTAGGGTGACCGACGCGGGGCATCCGAGGTGCCCCCGGTACGATGACAAGGTTTTATATATCAGTTGAGCGCCAAATGTAAATGATAAATTTTCCCCGCCCGCGGCCCTTCTTTTTGCATTGCGCCGTGTTTACATAATGCGCGGGCGGTGATATGCTGTTTTCTTTCCGCCGGCTGCCAAAACATTTTCCGAAAGCCGGGCGGGGATGCGTGCGAATGGATAAACCACAGGAGTTGCGCCCTCGGCCGGCGCGACGGGATCGAATGGAGGCGAGCCATGTCAGATAACGATCAGGTCCAGTCACTGCTCGACAATCCGAAGATTCAGGAGGTCATCGACAGCGTCAATCCCGAGCTGGTGGAGCGGCGCCGGCACACCCCCCGCCGCTGTCGCGTCTTTGAAAAGCCCTGCTGCCGGCTGGTGGAGAGCGACGAATACCGGTTTCACATCCACCAGGAGGCGGCGGCCCAGTTGCCCGACATCATCCACAACAAGGTGCAGACGCTGATGCCCCTTGAGGGAGAGGACGGACAGATCGGGGCGCTGCACGAAAAACAGCGGACCATCGGCATCGTCTTTTCCGGCGGGCCGGCCCCGGGTGGCCACAACGTCATCGCCGGGCTCTTCGACGCGGCCAAGGCGGCCAACCCCGACAACCGGGTCATCGGCTTTCTGATGGGCCCCGACGGCATCATCGAAAACGAGACCATTGAGCTGACCGGGCAGATCGTGGACAAATACCGGAACGTGGGCGGTTTCGGCATGATCAAGACCGGCCGGACCAAGATCGACAGCCGGGAAAAGATGGATCTGTCCCGCCAGACCTGCCGGGACCTGGGCCTTTCCGCCCTGGTGGTGGTGGGCGGGGACGACTCGAACACCAACGCGGCCTTCCTGGCCCAGGAGATGCTCAAGGACGGCATCCAGGTGATCGGCGTGCCCAAGACCATCGACGGAGACATCCAGGTGCGGGACGCCGACGGCAGGGCGCTGTGCGCCATGTCCTTCGGGTTCCATACCGCCGCCCGGGGCTTCTCCTCGGAGATCAGCCATTTATGCACCGACTGCGCCTCGGACGTCAAATACTGGCACATATGCAAGGTGATGGGACGGGTGGCCAGCCACCTGGCCCTGGAGGTGGCGCTTCAGACCCACGCCAATATCACGCTCATCGGCGAGGACCTGGCCGATTACGTTGACGGGCGGCGCCTTGCCAACGCCACCCGGGAGAACCGGGTGGATTACACCGCCTACGGCATGACCCTGCGCCACCTGTCCCGGGTCATCTGCGACGCCATCGTCCGCCGGGCGGCGGTGGGCAAGAATTACGGCGTGCTGGTGGTGCCCGAGGGGGTGCTGGAATTCATCAACGAGATCCAGGTGTTCATCATCAAGCTCAACACCATTATTGCCGTCTATAACCGGGAGCACGACACCGATTTTCATTCCAAGTTCCTTATCCTGGAAGACAAGCTCGATTACCTGCACCGCCTGGCCCGGCTCTCCCGGGGCGAGGAGATCTTCACCGTGTGGAACACCCGGGACGACGACCTGTTCAGCGATATCCCCGATTTTTTCCAGGAGGGTCTGCTGATGGAGCGGGACAGCCACGGCAACTTCCCCTTTTCCCAGGTGGAAACGGAAAAGGTGCTGCTGGGGCTGGTGAGGGACTATCTTAACATACTCAAGGACAGGGGCCGGTACAAGCTCGGCATCCAGCGGCGCTATTATGAAAAGATCCTAAAGCGGGCCGGCCTCAACCCGGACTACTACGGCCCCATGATCTTCCGAAACTATGATGGCCATGATCACCTGCTGGTGAAAGAATCGATCATCTCCATTAAAACCCTGCGCACCGCCCTGGAGGACGCCGGCGCCATCGGGCCGAAAGATCCGATTCCCAGGGAGGTGGAAAACATCTACAAGAAATCGGTGCCCTCCTTCAAGACCCAGATCCACTTTTACGGATACGACGGCCGGGGGTCTAACCCCACCTGGTTCGACCGCACCTACACCTACAACCTGGGCCTGACGGTCTTTTCCCTCATCGCCAACGGCGCCACGGGCCAGATGGCCGCCATCCGCAACCTGGAAAAGCACTTTGACGCCTGGGAGCCCATCGGCATTCCCATAGCGCCCCTGATGCACATCGAGGATCGCAAGGGCAGGCTGGCCCTGGTGATCGAGAGGAGCGTGGTGGACCTGGAATCGCCGGCCTTCAAGGTGGTCAAGGCCCTTCGGGAAAAGTGGCTGGCGGCCCATCCGGGCGATGACGACTACCGCATTCCCGCCGCCCTGTACCACGAGTGCCAGACCGAGGAGGACCGGCCCCTTACCCTGCTCATCAACGAGCTGGGGGCGGGGGCGTGACGCTGGGGTACCTCTATATCATCGCGGCGGCCGCCATGTGGGGCATGATAGGGCCTCTGGCCCGGATGGCCTTTGCCGAGGGGATCGCCCCCATGGAGGTGGCCTTCTGGCGGGCGGCGCTGGCCTGGATCTTTTTCGGGGGCCATGCCATTTTGCGGGGGCAGACCCATCTGGAAATGCGGGATGTTCCGTCCATTTTGGTCTTTGCCATTCTGGGCGTCACCTGTTTTTACGGCTCCTACCAGTTGGCCGTCAACCAGGGCGGGGCGGCCCTGGCCGCCGTGCTGCTTTACACCGCGCCGGCATGGGTGGCGGTGATGGCCCGCCTCTTTTTAAAGGAGAAGATGACGCCTGCCAAGCTGGCGGCCCTGGCCCTGGTGCTGGCCGGCGTGGCGGGCGTTTCCTTCGGCGTCGGGGACCTGGGTGAGATGAGCGCCCGGTTCACGCCCTGGTCCGTGGTGTTCGGGCTGATATCCGGCTTCTGCTATGCCCTGTATTATATCTTCGGGAAGCACTTTTCCGGCCGATACACCTCGCCCAACCTGTTTTTGTACATGCTTCCGGTGGGCGCGCTGACCCTGCTGCCGCTGGTGGAGTTCACGCACAAGACGCCGGCGGCCTGGGTGGCCCTGACGCTGCTGGCGTTTTTATGCACCTACAGCTCCTACTATTTATATTATATCGGCCTTAAGTACCTGGAGCCCACGCGGGCGGCGATCACGGCCACTCTGGAGCCGGTGATCGCCGGGATCGTGGCCTTCTTCTGGTGGGGGGAGCACTTCACCTGGCTGGGGTATGTGGGCAGCGGGCTGATCCTTGCCAGCGTGGCGCTTATGGTGGTGGAGGGCAGTCCCGGAACTGATTGATGCGATCCCTCAGCCGCGACGCCTCCCGCCTTGCCGCCTCGGCGAAATCGTCCCCTCCGCCGGCATACAGGATTCCCCTTGAAGAGTTGATGATCATTCCCGTTCCATCCGCGGTTCGGCCGGCGCGGACCAGCGCCTCCACGTCCGCGCCCTGGGCGCCCACCCCCGGCACCAGGAAGGGCATGTCTCCGACGATGGCGCGGACGGCGGCCATCTGGGCGGGCCAGGTGGCGCCCATCACCAGCAGGCAGTTGCCGGCCCCGTTCCATTGGGTGGCGATCATGCGGGCCACGCGCTCATAAAGAGGGCGGCCGTCGATCATCAGGTCCTGGATGTCGGCGCCGCCGGGGTTGGATGTGCGGCACAAAAGGATCACGCCCCGGTCCTCGTATTCGAGAAACGGCGCCGCCGCGTCGCGGCCCAGGTAGGGGTTGACTGTGACGGCGTCCGCGCCGTAACGCTCAAATGCCTCGACGGCGTAGTTGCGGGCGGTGCTGCCGATATCGCCGCGCTTGGCGTCCAGAATGATCGGGATATCGGGGCAACGGGTCTTTATGAGCGCGATTGTCCCCTCCAGTTGGTCTTCCGCGGACACGGCCGAAAAGTGGGCGATCTGGGGCTTGTAGGCGCAGACCAGGTCATGGGTGGCGTCGATGATGGCCCGGTTGAAGTCGAGGATCGATGCCGCCGTCCGGGGAAAAGGGGAGGGAAATCGCATCGGGTCCGGGTCAAGGCCCACGCAGACCAGGGAATTTGCCGAGCGCCAGCGCGCGCGCAGTTTTTCTATAAACGTCATCGGTTCAGCTCGCCTCCTTTGGGTTGCTTAGCCTCGGTGGAATGGGTGTCGAAGGGCTCATCCAGGGCCTCCCGCGCCGCCATGGCCAGTTCCCGGCGGTCCAGCGGTTTTTCGATGTACCGGCGGATGCCCATGGCCCGGGCGGCATCTCCGTTGATCTTCTTGCTGAAGCCCGTGCAGAGGATCACGGGCATGTCTGGGCGGATGGCGAGGATCTGCCGGGTCAGCGCGTCGCCGGTCATTCGGGGCATGGTCATGTCTGTGATCACCAGTTGATACCGCTCCGGTGCGCCGCGCACCGCCTCGAGGGCCGCCAGCGGGTCCGTGTGAATGTCCACCCGGTATCCCAGCCGCTGGAGGATCTGCTGCCCCATCTCAACGATCCCCGGCTCGTCGTCCACCAGCAGGATGCGCTCATTCCCGCCCGGCGGCTCGCCGGAAACCGCTTCATCCATTGCAGCATCCTCCCCGGCCACCGGCAGCAGCGTCCGGAAGGCGGTGCCCTTGCCGGGCTCGCTGTAAACCGAGATGGCGCCGTCATGGCTGGACACGATGCCGTGGACGATGGCAAGGCCCATGCCGGTGCCCTTTCCCACCTCCCTGGTGGTGAAATATGGGTCGAAAATCTTGTCGATGATCCCAGGATCTATGCCGTCTCCCGTGTCGCTGATGGTCATTTCGATATAGCGGCCGGGGGCCAGTTGCTTGAAATGAAAGCGGGTGACCGCCTCCAGCGTCACCTGGCGGAGGCCGACCTCCAGTATCCCGCCGGCGGCCTCCATGGCGTGGGCGGCGTTGGCGCACAGGTTGATGATCACCTGGTGGATCTGCGCCCGATCGGCCCTGACGGCCGGCAGGTTCTCGGGGACATCGTATCGGATCTCCACTGTGGAGGGAATGGTGGCCCGGAGCAGGGATAGGGTCTCTTGAAGGATGGCTTCCATCCGGATGGGCCGCTTTTCCTGCTCCGTCTTGCGGCTGAAACTGAGCAACTGGCGGACGATGTCCCGGGCCCGGGCGCTGGCCGTGATGATCTCCCGCAGGTTGCGCAGCGCCGGGTTCCATTCCGGAACGTCATCGATCGCCAGCTCCGCGTTGCCCATGATGATGCCCAAAATGTTGTTGAAATCGTGGGCGATGCCGCCGGCCAGGGTGCCGATGGCCTCCATCTTGTGGGCCTGGCGCAGTTGGGATTCCAGGCGGACTTTTTCCCTTTCAGCGGCCTTTCGCTCGATGATCTCTCTTTTCAGGGATGTGTTGGTGGCCACAAGGTCCCTGGTCCGCTCGGCCACCTGGGACTCCAGGTCTTCCACCAGGACCCTGAGCCGGCGTGTCATCCGGTTAAAGGTCCTGGACAGCCGCCCCAGCTCGTCGCCGCGGCCCGGCTGATGCCGGGCCGCCTCGTCCTGAACCGCCAGGTTTCCCGCCTCCACCTCCGCGGCCAGGCGCGTGAGCCGCACAATGCCGCCGGCGATGGTCTCGCGGATGATCATTGACAAAACCCCCACCAGGACAAATCCGGCCAGGGCCGCCAGCGCCATTATGTAGCCGATGCGCCGGGTGGCCCGGGCGTTGCGCGCCTGGGACTTTTCCACCTCCCGGTCGGCAAGATCCATAAGGCCGGCCGAGATGGGCTCCAGGGTTTCCGTGTTCAGGTCAAACTCTTTGGACTTGCTCTGGATGGTCACGTCCAGCTCGGGGATCTGCCGGGCGAAGGTCAGGTGCGCATCCATCCGCTTGACCAGCCCCTCCCTGAGCCCTTCCGGCACGGCGTTGGAGGCCAGCGCCACCTTGTTGAAAAGAAAGGCGCTGTTCAGGGCCGACTGCATGAAGGGGCGCCGGCGGGTGAGCAGGTAGTCCTTTATATTGAACTGGGTCTGCAGGAAAAGGTCTGACAGCCCCTTGTTTTCCAGCGCCTTAACGTCATGGCGCAGCAGGGTGGCGGTGGTTTCCATCCCCTTGATCAGGCCCTTGTCCGCAGACAGCATCCGGTCCATCAGCGCCACCAGATCCCGGAAGATCTCCTCGCATCTGTGGGCGATGGAATAGTACAGGTTGATGTTGATGTGGCTTTCCCGCAGGGCGTCGCTGACATCGGATCGGGAGATCAGCGCGTTGAGGGACCGGCTTTGCCGGGTGGCCTCTTCCAGTTGAGCATACACCCGCGCCGCGAAGCCGTCGTCCGGGTCGAACACGGTGGCCCTTTCATAATTGAGCATGAACTCGTGCTTGAGCCGCCGGGCCTTTTCGATGCTCCGGTCCATTTCCAGCACCAGCTTGCGGATGTTGAAGCTCAACTGGATGTCGGCCACGGTGCGGCCATGGACGCCGGACAGCACGGCGTAAGCGAGCCCGCACAGAACAAGGATGAAGCAGAGCATGACGCTGAAAATCAGCGTGAACTTGCGCGTGATGCCAAGGTTGCCCCAGCATCGTTTCAACCGGGAAAAGGGCCGATGCTTCATTCGGGGGCGCCTGGGGCATGGGTGTAAACGATGTTCGATTTCAGGCCGTCAAGCCCCGCGGACGGATCATCCAGCCGCACGATCTTGAAGGCGTCGGCGCTGCAATCTCCGAATTCGTCGCAGGTGAGCGGCCCGGTGACTCCCGGAAAATTCCGGGTGGCGTAAAGCGCGTCCCGAAGGGCCTGCCGATCGACGACAAGGCCGCCGTCGGCCCCCCGGACGGCCACCGATTCGATGGCCCGCAGCAGCAGCCGCGCGGCGTCATAGTTGTGGGCATGGGAAAAGTGCTGGGGCGGCTCGCCGTGCCGCTGCTCATAGCGTTGCCGGAGCCGGTCGCAGGCCGGCCCCTCCGGGGTGACGACGGTGGAAAAATACATTCCCCGGGCAAGGGGTCCGACGGACTTGAGGAAGGATTCGGTTAAAAGAGCGCCGCCGCCGATGAAGATCATGCCCTCGGTGCCCCGGATGTTGTGGATCCGGCGCGCCAGCAGTTCCGCTTCCCTCTGATAGATGGGAAAATAGACGCACTGGGCCTCGGCCAGGGCCATGGCGATGATGGCCGGGTCCATGTTCTCGTCTCCCCGGTTGATGGATATGGCCGTGACGGGCCCGCCGCCGAGTTGCTGGAATGTCCGGGCGAATTCCCGGGTGTATTCCCGGGTGTAGAGGCTTCCGTCATCCACGGTGGCGGCGCGTTTCAGCGCCAGCTTCGCGTGGGCGAAATGGGCCGCTGTTCGGGCCATGCCGGTGCCGTTGAACATCACCCGGAAGTAGCCGGCGTGCCAGTTGGCGCCGCGTCGGTTTTCAACCGAGGTGAGGGACGGGGCGCTGTTGGAGCCGGAGATCATGCTCATGCCGGCATTGGTGATCACCTCCGCGGCGGTGGCGGCCGAACCGGAGCAGAAGGTGCCGATCACGCCGATGGCGCCGGCGTCGATGGCGATCTTCATGGCGGCGGCGGCGCCGATTTCCGCCGCGCAGCCGGCGTCCTCGATCTGCAAGGAGATGGGATGGCCCAGGATGCCGCCGCCGGCGTCTTCCACGGCCATTTCAATGGCCCGGACCATGGAGCGGCCGTTTTCGGCGTTTGGGCCGCTGAGGGCCTGCAAAACCCCCAGGCGGATCGCCTCGCCGGGGGCGATATGAACGCAACCGAGGGCGCCCTGGCAGGCCGGCGGCTTTTCGCGCTGGTGGCACATCGTCAGCAGGGGAAGGAACAGCGCAAGGAACAGGACAGGTAATACGGCCAGCCATCGTGCCCGCGGATTCATGGTGTCCGCTCCGGAGCGTAGGTATAAACGATGTTGGATTCCAGCCCGGCCAGCCCTTTCTCCGGATCATCCAGGCGCAGGATGTTAAAGCGGGGGGAGGCGCAGTCGCCGAAGGCGTCGCAATTCAAAACGCCGGAGGCGCCCGGAAAGCC
>JAABTE010000124.1 GCA_011390035.1 Desulfobacteraceae bacterium
ATCTGATCTCCGGAGGGGTGGCGGCGGGGCAGTGGGGGTTCGTGTTTGCCCTGTTGTTCAGTTCTCTGGTGAATCTGGTTTTGTTTTTCAGGATAATCGAGTGCGCCTATTATCGGGGCGAGAGTGGACCCCATGGACAGGATGGACGGAGTGGACATGGGGAGGAAGGGTATGATGGGGGGGGTGGGTTTCATGGGGGGGTTGCCGTGGCCGAGGCGCCGGTTTCCATGGTGGCGCCGCTGCTGATGGTGGCCCTGGGGCTGCTGGCGCTGGGGCTTTGCACCGGCGGTCTGGTTTCGGGGATCATTCAATTCGCCATTCCGGCCGGAGTTGTCTGATCCCGGAAGTTGTCTGACAGCGGCATCCGCCAGCAACATCTGCCAGCAACTTTCAACAGCAACATCGAACAGCAACATCGAACAGCAACATCGAACAGCAACATCCGATGCCGGCGCGATTCGATCCGATATCATCCGACGGTTAAATCTGAAAGGTTATGATGCCATCCGCCAAACCGCTGATCGTCGTTCTGATCTCCATCTTCGCCGTCCTGCCCATCGTGTTGAGCGGGAAGCGGCCGAATCTGAGGGAATTCTGGACCTTTGCCGCCGCCGTGGTCAAGTTCGGCCTGATCGCGTCCATGGTGCCGGCGGTGCTGGCGGGACAGACGCTGGAACTGACCGTCGCCCAGGTGCTGCCGGGGGTGCCGCTGGCCTTTCGGGTGGACGCCTTCGGTCTGATGTTCGCCCTGGTGTCATCGTTTTTATGGATCGTGACATCGGTATATTCCATCGGCTACATGCGGGGGCTTTCCGAACACAGCCAGACGCGGTATTACTGCTTTTTCGCCCTGTCGCTGTCCGCGGTGGCCGGGGTGGCCTTTTCGGCCAATCTGTTCACCATGTATTTGTTTTACGAGATGCTCTCCCTGGCCACATATCCTTTGGTCACGCATCATCAGGACGAGGAGGCCCGGCGGTCCGGGCGGCGGTATCTGACTTATATCGTTGGGGCCTCCATCGGGCTGGCTCTGCCGGCCATGATCGTGACCTATTCGCTTTCGGGCACGCTGACGTTCGCGGCCCAGGGGTTTTTGCCGGAGACAACGTCCGCGGCGACCCTGGCCATTTTGCTGCTCTGTTTCATGTTCGGTTTCGCCAAGGCGGGCATCATGCCGTTTCACGCCTGGCTGCCGGCGGCCATGGTGGCGCCGACGCCCGTGTCCGCGCTGCTCCACGCGGTGGCGGTGGTCAAGGTGGGGGTGTTTTGCGTTTTCAGAACCCTGACGGAGGTGTTCGGCGCGGATCTGCTGATTTCCGTCAATCTGAGCACAGTGGCCTGCTGGATCGCCGCCTTCACCATTCTGACCTCCTCTCTCATCGCCCTGTCTCAGGACGGGCTCAAGCGGCGGCTGGCCTTTTCCACCATCGGGCAACTATCCTACATTGTCCTGGGGGCGGCCCTGCTGTCGCCGGAGGGGCTCACCGGCGGGATGCTCCACATCGCCATGCATGCCTTCGGAAAGATCACGCTATTTTTCTGCGCCGGGGCCATCTTCGTGGCCACGGGGATCAAGAATATCAGCCAGATGGCCGGCATTGGCCGGCGGATGCCCATCACGATGGGGGCCTTTTTCATCGGCGCGTTGAGCGTGATCGGGCTGCCCCCCTGCGGCGGGTTTATCAGCAAGTGGTACCTGGCGCTGGGGACGCTTTCGGCGGATCAGCCGGCCATGCTGGCGGTGCTGCTTACAAGCTCGCTTCTTAACGCCGCCTACTTTCTGCCCGTGGTCTATAACGCCTTTTTCCGGGAGCCGACGGATCCGCGCCTTCAGTCCGGGGGCGAGGCGCCGCTGATGTGCCTGCTGCCGCTCAAGTTCACGGCCCTTGCCTCGGTGATCCTCTTTTTCTACCCCCAGCCCTTTCTGGACCTGGCCCGGCTGGCGGCCCGCCAGATGCTGGGCGGGGGTTGACGGAGCCGACATGCCCGAACCTGATGCCATGACCGAAATGAAAGCGATGGGATCGAATATGTGGGATCGAATATGAAGGAAACGAGGGAAGCGAGGGAAATGGAGAGGGAGATGGCCGACATGAACGCGCCGCCGATGCCATCCGATTCCGAACCGATGGACGGACACTCGGAGCGGATGATCCTGAGCCACGAGCCCGAGCCCGGCTACCCGAAAATCTTCGTGGCCGTGCTGGTGGCCGCCGTCATCCATCTGGCCTTTATCTTCGTCCGGAGCCTTCATTGATGGGGGCTCTGAGGAATCTTCACAAGGGAGCGTCATGAGGGAACTTAATCTGTTCGACAAGCCCGAGAATGTTAAATGGCTGCTGCGGTTTTTTTATGCGTCGCTGGTGGTTCTGCTGATATGCGATCTGTTCATCCACAAGCACGCCGAGTTTCCCTGGGAGGACGCCTTCGGATTTTACGCCTCCTACGGGTTCGTCTCCTGCGTGCTGCTGATCTTCATCGCAAAGGCGCTGCGGCTGATGATCCGGCGGGACGAGGACTATTACGATGAAGACGCGACCCATGGCGATTCCACTCAGCGATAGGATGGAGACAGCCCCATGAACCTTTCCCCATGGCAAACGGGCGCTCCGCCGGCGCTCATCTTTATCTTCGGCGCCCTGCTCATTCCGCTGCTGCGGGGCCGGCTCAAATCCCTGTGGATGCTGCTGATACCGGCCGCGGCGATGTGGGTTCTCATCCAGGTGCCCGAGGGCCGCCACTGGCAACTGCACCTTTTAGGATACGACCTGATTCTGGG
This sequence comes from Desulfobacteraceae bacterium, assembly GCA_011390035.1. Classification (GTDB taxonomy): domain Bacteria; phylum Desulfobacterota; class Desulfobacteria; order Desulfobacterales; family JAABSP01; genus JAABTE01. Next base: position 2,780 of record JAABTE010000124.1, read on the forward strand.
CCGGGTGGACCGGTTGAGCCGGATCTTCGGCTATATCTTCACGCTCATTTCGTTCATTTCGCTGATCTACGCCATCAACATAGACGACGATCTGCAATATGTGGCCGGGCTCTGCTACGCCGGCGGAGCCCTGGGCGTGACCTTCGCCGGGGATCTGTTCTCCCTTTACATCTTCTGGGAGATCATGGCGGTGGCCTCCACCTTCCTGATCCTGGCCCGGCGGACGGACGCGGCCCGGGGGGCGGCGTATCGTTATATCCTGGTGCATATCTTCGGCGGGCTGTGCCTGCTTGCGGGCATTTTGCTGTACGTTCACAAGCGGGGAACCCTCGATTTTGCCTACATCGGGCTTTCAGGTGTCGATTCGTGGCTGATTTTCATCGGCATCGCGGTGAACGCGGCCATCCCGCCCCTGCACCCGTGGCTCCAGGACGCCTACCCGGAGGCCACGGTGTCCGGCGCCGTGTTTCTGAGCGCCTTTACCACCAAAAGCGCCGTTTACGTGATGGCCCGGACCTTTCCGGGAACGGAGCTGCTGATCTACCTCGGGGCGCTGATGACGGCCATACCCATCTTCTACGCGGTGCTGGAAAACGACATCCGGCGGGTGCTGGCCTACAGCCTGATCAACCAGGTGGGCTTTATGATGTGCGGGGTGGGCATCGGCACGGCCCTTGCCATCAACGGCACGGTGGCTCACGCCTTCTGCCACATTCTGTACAAGGCCCTGCTGTTCATGTCCGCCGGCGCGGTGCTGCACGTGACCGGAAAGATCCGATGCACCGACCTGGGCGGGCTTTACAGGACCATGCCCATGACCTGCCTGTTCTGCATCATCGGCGCGGCCTCCATTTCGGCCTTTCCGCTCTTTTCCGGCTTCGTGAGCAAGTCGATGATCGTGTCGGCCGCGGCCCACGAGAAGCTGGCGGCCGTCTGGCTGATTCTCCAGTTCGCGTCTGCGGGCGTTTTTCATCACGCGGGCATCAAGGTGCCCTTTTTCACCTTTTTCGGCCACGATTCGGGGCTGCGGCCGCCGGAGGCGCCCTGGAACATGCGCATCGCCATGGGCATGGCCGCCTTTCTGTGTGTCTTTATAGGGGTGTATCCGGCGCCCCTGTATTCCCTTTTGCCCTACCCGGTTCACTATGTGCCCTACACCGGGGCCCATGTGGTTGGCCAGTTGCAGTTGCTGATGTTCGGCGCCCTGGCCTTCTGCCTGCTGATCCTGTCTGGCAACTATCCGGCGGAGATGCGGGCCATCAACCTGGACACGGACTGGCTCTATCGCAAGGGCGGCATGGCCGTTTACCGGATCATGGACGTGGCCCTGAACGGTGCCAACGCCTTCTGCGAGCGGGTGCTGGCCGGGCGGTGGATCGCGTATATTTGTCATCTGGCCAAGGACGGGCCGGGGCTGGCGGCGCTGCTGCTGGCCGTGCCCATAAAGGCGTTGCGGGGCGGCGGGCGGCGGGAGCTGGATCGCTTCAAGCACGCCGTCTATGCCGGGTTCGAGACCGGGGCCATGCCCATCGGCATCGGGGCAGCCGCGGCCGGCCTGATGCTGGCGCTGCTTTATATCATCTGATCCGGACGGAATGCCGGGCCGGGGACATGAGAACGGATATGAGGAAGCACAGAAGACAGGGGAGACTGCATGGTCAACAGGGATGATCTGAAGAAAATCGTCATGCTGGGGTATCTCACCGACGAGATGCGGGAGAAGATCGCGCCCCTCATCGACGTACTCAATTTCGAGGAGCGGGAACATGTTTTCCGCCAGGGAGACGTGGCGGATCGGTTCTTTATGCTGCGGCGGGGCAAGATCGTGTTCGAGCAGCGGATTTCCGACCGGATCACCGTATCGGTGGGCACCGTCAAGCCCGGCTATTCCTTCGGCTGGTCCTCCATGGTGGATGGCCACTATTACACGTCCGATTCCGTTTGCTCCGAGCCCTGTGAGGTCTATTCGGTGCGGCGCAATCGCCTCAAGGCGATGCTGGACGCCAATCCGGCCATGGGCTATCTGTTCACCCAGCGGCTGCTTCGGGTGGTCAAGAGCCGGCTGGATCATCGCACCGAGCAGTTCGTGCAGGTGATTCGCAACCACCCGGATCTTCAGAAGCTGTTTGACTGACCTGTCGCTATGGATTAAAATTTCGGAGGGCACCCCTCATGGCCGACCACATCCCTTTTTCAGCGGAAGAAGAAAACAACATTCAGGCGGAAACCTACAGCCCGGAACAATGGTTCTTCAACAAGGAGGTCATCAGCAGCATGTTGTTGCTGGTGGCCTCCGTCAGCGCGGTGTACTGGGCAAACTCCTTTCTGTCAAAGACCTACGACCATCTGATGCACATGCCCCTGGTCCTGGGCGTGGGCCACTGGGACGCCTCCACCACCTTTCTGCACTGGGTCAACGACGGGTTGATGAGCCTGTTTTTCTTCACCGTGGGCCTGGAGATCAAGCGGGAGGTGCTGGTGGGGGAGCTGGCCTCCATGAAGATGGCCCTTTTGCCCATCATCGCCGCGGTTGGCGGGATGCTGGTGCCCGGCCTCATCTACATGCTCTTTAACCACGGCACGCCCTATGCGGCGGGATGGGGCATCCCGGTGGCAACGGACATCGCTTTTTCCCTGGGGGCCATCGCCCTTTTCGGAAAGAAGCTGCCCACCGGCCTGCGGGTTTTTCTGGCCGCCTTCGCCATCGCCGACGATTTGGGGGCGGTGATGATCATCGCCCTGTTCTACACAAAGGGGATCGTCGTCAGCTACCTGCTGGCCGCCGTTATCTTCGTGCTGGCGCTGTTTATCGCCAACATCCTGTGGGTGCGCTGGCTGCCGGTTTACATCGTGCTGGGCATCGCCACCTGGGTGGCCATAATGGGCTCGGGCGTTCACGCCACCGTGGCCGGCGTGGTGGTGGCCCTGCTGATTCCGGCCCAGGCCAAGTACAGCACCGGACGGTTTGTGAGAAAGGCCCGGCGGATCATCGACCGGATGGAATATCAGGAGGATATCAGCGAGTACTGGTATTCGATCCTGCTCCAGCCGGAACACCTCAATTCAGTGCATGCCCTGGAAAAGGCCTGCCAGCAGGTGGAAACCCCGCTCCAGCGGCTGGAACACGCCCTGCACCCGTGGGTGGCCTTCCTGATCCTGCCCCTGTTTGCCTTCGGCAACGCGGGCTTGAGCTTCGAGGGGATGCACATGAGTTCGGCCTTACATCCGGTCACCCTTGGCATCGTGCTGGGGCTTTTCGTGGGCAAGCCGCTGGGTATCGCGACAGCGGCCTACATCGCCGTGAAAACCGGGGTGGCGGCCCTGCCGGACGAGGTGCGCTGGTCTCACATCATCGGCGCGAGCATGCTGGGGGGCATCGGGTTCACCATGTCGCTTTTCATCTCGGGGCTGTCCTTCTTCTCGCCGGAGCTGCTCAATTACAGCAAGCTGGGGGTGCTGGCCGGATCGATCCTTTCCGGGCTGGGGGGGGTGATCTTTCTGGGATGGAATTATCGCCGCATGAAACGGCGCGGAATGGTGGCGGAAACGGCGGTTTAGCCGCACGGCCCCGCATTGCGCCGGGGCCGCACGCCCCAAATTCCCGCCGGTCGGCGGCGCCCGCCGCCGACCGGAATGATGCTACCCCTGTTTTGCCTTCACCAGACCTGAGGCCACGGCCACGCCCTCGTCGATGCTGATCTTGCTGGTGTTGAGTACAAGGTGATACAAGGTGGGCTGATCGTAGTCCTCCCGGCCGAAGTAGCGGTACAGGTTCATGCGCCGCTTGCTCTGCTTATCCACGATGATGGTGGCCTGCCGGTTGGAAAGGTTGTAGTTCTTTTCCATGAACCGGACCCGGTTCGGGTAATCGGCCACCAGCAACAGGTGGAAGGTGTCGGGAAAATCGCGCAGGATGTACTGGCCGCCCCGGCCGATGATGATCGCGTTGCCCTCCTCGGCGATCTGGGTGATGATCTTGTGAAGGAGCTGCACGTAGATATGGCCGTCGATGTAGCCCCCCTGCTTTTCCGTCAGCCGCTCAAGGTACGGCTTGCGAAAGGGACCCAGCCCGGAGATGTAGCGCAGAAGCCGGCCGCCGGCCTCCCGCTCAATGGATTTGACCCAGTTGGGCGACACATTGGCCTCCCGCGCCACCCGCTCGATAATGTCCTCGTCCACCAGGTTGTACCCCAGCGCCTCGGCAACCCTGGTTCCCAGAGTTCTGCCGCCCGCTCCGAATTCGCGGGAGATGGTGATGATCGCCATGTGGCCTCCTTTTTCGCGTTTTGGGTCGATGATTGAAAATGAAACCGCCGGATTATGCGTCCTAATGTTGAATATAAGGGAAAACCGCGGCGATAATCAAGAGCCAAGAGTACCGAGGGCGCGATTTATCCGTGAGCGCCGACAGAATGCTGAGAAAATGATCAGTGAAATCACCAGCAAAACCGCCAGTGAAATAACCGAAGGAAAATGACCGAAGGAAAATGAAAGGACAATTCCCAATGAAACAACTTGTTGAGTTCGAATTCGAGGGCAGCCCCGTTTATGTGGAGGTGGATGACACCGACGCCGGCGGAATGCGCCGGGTCAGCCGGAGTTCAGACGGCATGGCAAAGGCGGAACCCCGCTTCATCGACGCCGTGGCCCGGGTCAAGCCGGCCGCCGAGGCCGTGCTGGCCACCTTCATGGAGATGAACACGCCCGAGGAGATCGGCCTGGAGTTCGGC
>JAABTE010000125.1 GCA_011390035.1 Desulfobacteraceae bacterium
TGATCTCCGACCACAATGTGCGGGAGACGCTCGGGGCCTGCGACACCGCTTACATCCTCGCCGAGGGCGGGGTGATCGAGTCGGGCCCGCCGGCCCATATCGCCGAAAGCGAAACGGCCAGACGGGTTTATCTCGGAGAGGGCTTCCGGCTGTAGGATGAGATCTGGGATAAGATAAGCGCCGCGCAAACAAGACGACAACCATCAGGCAGGATTTGATTTTTAAGGATTGAACCCATAGTGTTTAGACCATGGTTTTTGAACTCAGGCAACAGGTAAAACTGTCCCAGCAACTGGTGATGACGCCCCAGTTGCAGCAGGCCATCAAGCTGCTCCAATTGTCGCGGCTGGAACTGCTGGACACCATTCGCCAGGAGATGGAGGAGAACCCGGCCCTGGACGAGGCGCAGGAATCGGCGGCCGAGGAGAGCCTGATCACCGAGCCCGAGGCGGCCCCGGAAGAAAGCGCCCCGGACAAGGAGGTGACCGTGGAAGAGCGCCTCACCGCCGAGATCGACTGGAGCAACTACATCGACGAATACAACACCCCCGGCCGCATGCAGTACGAGGGAGAAGAGAAGGACGCCCCCCAGTACGAGGCGTTCATCGCCCCCCGTAAATCCCTGAGCGATCACCTGTTGTGGCAGTTTCTGATGACCGGGCCGGACCCGGAGGAAGAGCGCGTGGCCAGCGCGCTTATCGGCAGCCTGACGCCCCAGGGCTACCTGGATGCGCCCCTTTCGGATCTTGCCGCCATGAGCGGCGCCACCGAGGAAAAGGTGGCGGCCGTTCTCCGATTGATGAAAACCTTCGATCCTGCCGGCGTTTTCGCATCGGATCTGCCCGAATGCCTCCTGCTCCAGACCCAGCGCCTGGGCATCGATGACCCGCTGGTGCGCCAGATCATCCGGCGCCACCTGAACCATCTTGAAAACCGCAACTACAAGGCCATCGCCCGGGCCGAGCGGGTGGAGCTGATCGATGTGATCTCCGCCATGGAGGTGATCCGGGGTCTGGACCCGCGCCCCGGAAGCCCCTTTTCCGACGACAGCCCCCAGTACATCACGCCGGATATTTACGTTTATAAAATGGAAGACGGCTTTGTCATCATGCTCAACGATGACGGCATGCCCCGGCTGCGCATCAACCCCTTTTATCAGAGCAGCATGTGCCGGGACGGCGTTCTCACCGCCGGCGCCAAAGAGTACATCCAGGAGAAGCTGCGCTCGGCATCCTGGCTGATCAAGAGCATCCAGCAGCGCCAGAAGACCATCTATCGGGTGATGGAGAGCATCCTGAAGTTCCAGCGGGAGTTTTTTGAAAAGGGAATCGCCCACCTGCGGCCCATGGTGCTGCGGGACGTGGCCCAGGACATCGAGATGCACGAGTCCACCATCAGCCGGGTGACCACCAACAAATACGCCTTCACGCCCCAGGGCATCTTCGAGCTGAAGTACTTCTTCAACAGCTCCATCAACCGCGTCCACGGCGAGGCCATGGCCTCGGCCAGCGTGCAGCAGCGGATCCGGCAGATCATCGAGGGAGAAAACCCGAAAACTCCGTTCAGCGACGTTCAAATCTCGGAAATTCTCAAGGAGAACAACATCGACATCGCCCGCCGAACCGTTGCCAAGTACCGGGAAATCATGAGAATTCTGCCTGCCAACAAACGGAAACAATACTAGGGGAGGTGTTTCATGCAGACATCTGTCACATTCAAGAATCTCGATCCCTCCGAGCATCTCAAATCCTACGTCAGCGGCAAGCTTGACCGATTCGACAAATACCTCGACAACCCGGCCGAGGCCGGCGTGGTCCTTTCGGTGGAAAAGCACCGCCACATCGCCGAAATCAACATCAGCGGAGACCGGCTCAAGATAAAGGGCACGGAAGAGACCAACGACATGTACTCGGCCATCGACATGGTCCTGGACAAAATCGAAAAGCAGATAAAAAAGGGCAAGCAGAAGAGCCGGGACCGAAGGGCCAAGCGCGGCATCGAGCCCCTGGTGGAAGCGTCCGCTCCGGAAGAGGCCGTCATCGTTCAGGACGACGCGCCCCGGCAGGTCATGGTCCGCAACATCGAATACAAGCCCATGGACGTGGAGGAGGCCATCCTCCAGATGGACTTGAGCGACGACAATTTCCTGGTGTTCACCAACGCCAGGACGGACCGAATCAACGTATTGTATCATCGCAAGGACGGCCATTACGGCCTGATTCAGCCAACCGGCTGAGGCGGGCCGCAAGCGGACGAAAATCGGTGCGACATATCGGTGTGATATAGATGAAAATTCTGGATGTATTGTCGGAAGACGCCATACTGATCGACCTTAAATCGACGGACAAGAAGGGGGTGATCGAAGAGATGGTGGCCCCCTTGTCCCGGGTGTCGGGGGTCGAGCCGGGAAAGCTGACCCGGGTGCTCATGGAGCGCGAGCGGCTCGGCAGCACCGGCATCGGCCATGGCATCGGCATTCCCCATGGCAAGCTCAAGGACCTGGACCGGCTCTTTCTCGGCTTCGGCCGCAGCCGGAAAGGGGTCGATTTCGAATCGATGGACGGGCTCCCCACCCATCTTTTTTTTCTTCTCGTGACCCCCGAAAACTCCACGGGCCTGCACCTGCGCCTGCTGGCCCGCATCTCCCGGGTCCTCAAGAACGACACCTTCAAGGAAAAACTGCTCGGGGCGGAGGCCAGGGCCGATGTCGTGGCAGCCATTCTGGAGCAGGATGAAAGCCTCTGATCCTTGATCCATCTGAAGCTGTACATCATCACAGGCCTGTCCGGATCGGGCAAGAGTACGGTGGTGGAGGCCATGGAGGACGCCGGCTTCTACTGCGTGGACAACATGCCGGTGGCCCTGCTGCCCAAGTTTCTCGAGCTGCCCCTGTCCCAGGACAGCCGGCTCAAGGGGCTGGCCTTTGTGATGGACATCCGGGAACGGGGCTTCACCGAGCGGTATGATGCGGTGCTGACGGCCCTCCGGGAGCATGGCTACGATTTCGAGATCCTCTTTCTGGAGGCCGACGAGGCCGTGCTGCTGCGGCGCTACAGCGAGACCCGGCGCCACCACCCGCTAAACGGCGGCCGGGGCCTGACCGAGAGTATCCGGGACGAGATCGAGCTGCTAAAGGATCTCAGGCAGCGGGCGGACCTGGTTATCGACACCTCCGCCTACAATGTTCATGAACTCAAGGCCGCCATCCGAAAGATCGTGATCCGCCATGACGCCACGGACGCCATGCGGATTCAGGTGGTCTCCTTCGGGTTCAAAAACGGCGTGCCCCTGGACGCCAACCTGGTCATGGACGTCCGGTTCATCGCAAACCCCTATTTCATCGCCCGGCTCAAGCCGCTGGACGGCGAAAACCCAGCCGTGCGCGACTATGTGCTGGGGCAGCGGGACACCCGCCTTTTCCTCGACCACTATTGCGCCCTTCTGGACCACCTCATCCCCCTTTACGAAAAGGAAGGCAAGGCATACCTTAACATCGCCGTCGGATGCACCGGCGGCCGCCACCGGTCCGTGGCCATCGCCAGGTCCATCTACGAGCGCGTGAGCAAAAGCCGGCGCCGGGTGGCCCTGCGCCACCGGGACGTGCGGCGGGAAGACTGACGGCAAGAGATTTTTTTTACAACCTCCTGAATATGATGCTATACTGTTAGGAATATGATAGGGATCGTCATCGTCACGCACAGTCAATTGGGCGACGCGCTGATCGAGGCCGCGCAGTTCATTCTGGGCAGCCGGCCGGAAGCCGCTGTCGCCGTTTCCATCAATCTCAACGAGCAGGTAGATCTGCTGCGGGATAAGGTCGCCGCGGGGGTCAAGCAGGTGAAGCATCCGGACGGCGTTCTGATACTGACGGACATGTTCGGCGGCACCCCCTCCAACCTGAGCTACAGCTTTCTGGAGGAGGGCCGGGTGGAGGTGATATCCGGCGTCAACCTGCCCATGCTGATCAAGGCGGTCAACGCCCGGAAAAACCTTCAGATAGTCGAGCTGGCCGAATGCATCGAGGCGTATGGAAAGAAAAGCATCTCCATGGCAAGCGGCATCCTCAAGGGAAACAAGCGGAGCTGACCCGGCCGGCGATTCCATAGCCCCGGGCATCCTGTCCGAAGCCACGGAGGCGGATGTGGAGGCGATGCTGCGCATCGAGGCCGCGGCCTTCGATCATCCCTGGAGCCGCCAACTGCTCACCGAGGAGCTGCATGGCGCCGGCGCCCGCAACTTCGTGTTCCGGGAATCGTCCGGCGCTGGGGTGATCGCCTACATCTGCTTTCGCCTGATCCTCGACGAGATGCACATCTCCCGCGTGGCGGTGGCCCTTTCCCTGCGGGGCCGGGGCATCGGCCGGCGGATGATGGCAGAGAGCATTACCTACGCCATCCGGATGAAGGCCACCGTGGCCTATCTGGAGGTGCGCCCGTCAAACCGTGCGGCCATGGCCCTCTATCTCGGCCTCGGCTTCCATGAAGTCGGCAGAAGAAAAGGGTATTACGCCGAAAACGGCGAGGACGCCCTGGTGCTAACGAAAAACCTGAAGGAGGAATGATGACCACCAAGATCGGTATCAACGGATTCGGCAGAATCGGGCGCCTGGTGTTCCGGGCGGCAATGAAAAATGCGGATGTTGAGGTTGTGGGGATCAATGATCTGATGGATCAGGCCACAATGGCCCACCTGCTGACTTATGATTCCGTCCATGGCAAGCTGGACGCGGACGTAAAGGTTCAGGACGGCGCGTTGAGCGTCAATGGCCAGACCGTGCGGGTCAGCTCCGCCAAGGACCCGGCCCAGATCGACTGGCGCGGCGTGGGCGCGGACATCGTGGCCGAATGCACCGGCCTTTTCCGGGACGCGGAAAGCGCGGGCAAGCACCTTTCCGCCGGCGCCCGCAAGGTGATCATCTCCGCCCCGGCAAAGGGCCCGGACATCACCATCGTGATGGGCGTCAACTCCAGCAAGTACGACCCGAAAAACCACCACATCATCTCCAACGCCTCCTGCACCACCAACTGCCTGGCCCCCGTGGCCAAGGTGCTGATGGAAAACTTCGGCATCAAATACGGCCTGATGACCACCATCCACTCCTATACCGGCGATCAGCGCCTGCTCGATTTTCCCCACAAGGACCTGCGACGGGCCCGGGCCGCCGCCCTGTCCATGATCCCCACCACAACGGGCGCGGCCAAGGCCGTCTCCCTGGTGCTGCCGGAACTGGAGGGCAAGCTCAACGGCCTGGCGGTGCGGGTGCCCACGCCCAATGTTTCCCTGGTGGACCTGGTGGTGACAGTGGAAAAATCGGGCGTCACCGTATCGGACGTGAACGACGCTTTGAAGACTGCGGCCGAAGGCCCTTTAAAGGGCATCCTGGGCTACACGGAGGAGCCGCTGGTATCCGTGGATTTTAACGGCTGCGCCCTGTCTTCCATCGTGGACGGCCCCAACACCTATGTGGTCGGCGATCTTGTAAAGGCGATCTCCTGGTACGACAACGAGGCCGGCTATTCCACCCGCATGGTGGATCTGGCGGCCATGATCGGCTCCCAGCTTTAAGCGGGTTGCATAGGCTTTCTTCAAGCGGGCTGAATCCGCACCCATTCCGGGGCGGATTCAGCCGAACCATCCGAAGCCGGTCTTGGCGCCGGCGGAAAGGAGCGGATAATGGCGGATCGCAGGCCCTTCATCGCCGGCAACTGGAAGATGCACAAAACCGTCCCGGAGTCAGTGGAAACCGCCCGAAAGCTGGTCTCCCTTGTGGGAGGCGTATCGGACGCGGACATCATGATCGCCCCCACCCACGTCGCCCTGGCCCCGGTGGCCGAGGCTCTTGCCGGCTCCAACGTGGCGCTCGGGGCACAGAACCTCTTCTGGGAGCGCGAGGGCGCCTACACCGGCGAGGTCTCCGCCCCCATGCTCGCGTCGGCCGGCTGCCGCTACGCGATTATCGGCCACTCGGAGCGCCGCCAGTACTTCGGCGAGACGGACGAGAAGGTCAACCGCCGGATCCGCGCCGCCCTGGACGGGGGCCTCACGCCGGTTTTCTGCGTCGGCGAGAGCGAATCGGAGCGGGAAGCGGAAAAAACATTTTCAGTGCTTGACAAGCAGGTATCGGATGGGTTAAAAGGTTTTGTTGCGGACGAGCTGTCGTCCCTGGTGCTGGCCTATGAGCCCGTCTGGGCCATCGGCACGGGGAAAACGGCCTCATCCGCCCAGGCCCAGGAGGTTCACCAGTTCCTGCGGGGCCTGATGGCGAAAAAATTGGGGAAAGATCTTGCGCAATCCCTCCGAATCCTGTATGGGGGAAGCGTCAAGCCGGACAACGTGGCCGAGCTGATGGCCATGCCCGATCTGGATGGCGCTCTGGTGGGCGGCGCAAGCCTGAAACCCGAGGTTTTCTCGGAAATCGTAAAATTCAAGCGAAAGCAATCGTCTTAAGATATGATTCTCGTACTCGTAACAGTTCACATCGTTGTCTGTATCGCCCTGATCATGATCGTGCTTCTCCAGACCGGAAAGGGCGCAGACATGGGCGCTGCCTTCGGCGGCGGCGGCAGCCAGACCCTCTTCGGCAGCAGCGGCGCCTCCACCTTCCTGAGCAAGTCGACCACCATGGCGGCCATCATCTTCATGATGACCTCCCTGGCCCTGGCCTATGTCTCCGGCAATCCAACGGGCAGCTCCATCATGATGGATGAAGATGTCCCGGTGGCCCCCGTCGAGGAAAGGGAAGCGGCAACGACAACGCCGGCCGCTCAGACAGAGCCTGCGGAAACCGAAGCGACAGCCACAACGGCGGACGCCACGCAGCCCGCCGACACGGCCCCGACCGAGACAAGGGAAGCCGCGGAAGCCACAACGCCGGTTGAAGCGCCGGTGGTGGAGACCACGCCGGCCATCCCCGCCACCGATGACGCGGCCCCGGCCACCACATCAGGGGAGCAGGCTCCCGCCGCGCCGGATACTCCGGTATCGTCGGACTGAGAAAACGGTTGAAAGACACGGTTACACATATGTGCCGAAGTGGTGGAACATGGTAGACACGCTATCTTGAGGGGGTAGTGGGCCACGCCCGTGCCGGTTCAAGTCCGGCCTTCGGCACCACAAAATTAAAAGGGCTGCAATTCTCAAGATTGCGGCCCTTTTCTCTTCATCCATTCTTTTAAAATCATAATAGCATGTTAGCTATTTATTGTTGACAAAGAGAAGATACCCATACTATCGTTATCATAGTTTTTGGTTAAGGAAGGTTTTTTTGCGCTTTCAGGAAAACATGGAAGTCTTTTTTTTGCTTATGGAACTGAATTGAATCTGTGTGAATAGGTCGGCAAAGTGCTGATAATGAAAGGTACCCACGGTACCAGCAATGCCCGCGCCAA
>JAABTE010000126.1 GCA_011390035.1 Desulfobacteraceae bacterium
GTGCTGGCCGATATCGCAGCGCCGGGCAAGCGGGGGCGGATGATGTCCATCGCCAGCTTCGTGTGGGGGCTGGCCAGCGTGCTGGGGCCGACCATGGGCGGGTTCATCGTCACCTACACCTCCTGGAGATGGATCTTTTTCATCAACATCCCCTTGGGCGGGCTCAGCCTGGCCGGGGTGCTGCTGTTTTTGAGGGAAACACGGGATAAACGCCGGAACGCGCCCATCGATTACGCCGGGGCCGGGCTGCTCACCACGGCGATCCTTTGCCTGCTCACGGCCTTTCTCATGGCCGGGCGGGAGTATCCCTGGGGCTCTATTCCCATCATCGGCCTTTTTTCAGCAGCCCTGGTGGCCGGGGCCGCTTTCGTCCGAGTGGAGAAAAGGGCCCGGGAGCCGGTGCTGCCTGTGGATTTTTTCGCCGTTCGGGGCTTCCGGCTGGGCAACGCGGCCGCGTTTTTCGCCAGCGTGGCAATCTTCTGCCTGGTGGCCTACGCGCCGCTTTTCATCCAGGGGGCACTGGGAAAAACCCCGATGGAACTTGGCATGGCCATGCTGTCGCTGAGCCTGGGGTGGTCGGTGGGTGCGCTGGGCTGCGGCCAACTGGTGGACCGGGTGGGCCACCGGCCGCCCTCCCTGGCCGGGGCCGTGTTTTTCGTGGCGGGCACGGGGATGGCGGTCACCTTCGACACCGACACCTCGCTGATGGCCTGCGCCATCGCCCTGGGGCTGGCCGGGCTGGGGATGGGCTTTGTCTCCATCGCCACGCTGATCCTGGTGCAGCAAAGCCTCGAAAGCCGCCACCTGGGCATCGCCACCGCATCACACCAGTTTACCCGGACGCTGGCGGGCACCATCGGCATCGGCGTCTGCGGCAGCCTGGTCACGCCGCGCTTCATCGACAATGTCCGAGCTGCCCTGGGGCCGGAAACCCGCCAAAGCATTTCCCAGGATCTGTGGAGCATGATCCGCTCCAACGTGGAAAACATCTTCCGCCCCGAAATCCAGAGCCGCCTTTCCGAGGATGTACTCGGCGCCGTGCAGTTGGCCATCGGCGACAGCGTGGACATCGTCTTCTGGTTCACGCTGGGAGCCTCGGCGCTCACCCTGCTGTTCTGCTGGATGCTGCCCAGGGAGAAAAATCGGGAGCGCGGCTGAAAGAGGGATTGACAAGCCGGTCCGAATGACCGAAAAAAGGGGCAAGGAGCCCATTATGAAGGAGTCCATTATAAAGATGCGATCAAGTCGATGCTGATGGATTGAGGGCGTTTTTTTCCAGCATCGGCGGATGCCCTCAGGCGGGATCGCCGACCCGGCGGCTTGGCATCACAAGCATGTGATACCCGTAGTCCAGCAGAATATCCGACACTTTATCGGCGGCGAATTCGCTCATTTCAATTTCCCGATCCTCATCCTCCGGAGCCGTCACCTCGACCCATAAGCTCGATCTGCTTTCGGGGCTCTCCAGAACGCCGATCAGATCAACTTCGGGATATCTCTCCTTTATCTGAGACATCAAGTCCTGTATAAGCTCTTCCTGTTTGAAGTTAACCATTTTCACAATCCTTATGCGGGCGCTCCTATCTGCCGCTTTGGCATCACAAGCATGTGGTATCCATAATCCAAATGGATGTCCGACACGATATCCGCCGCGAATTCGCCCATTTCAATTTCCCTGTCCTCATCCTCCGGGGCCGAGACCCTGATCCAGAGCGTTGATGGATTTTCCGGGCTTTCCATCACATCCATAAGCTCCACCTCCGGATATTGGGCTTGGATTTCATCCATCAGACGTTCAATCAACTCTTCTTGCTTAAAATTGATCATTTACTTAATAACCCTTTTGATTGCATCAAACAACTCATTGGCTCTTTGAATTTGACGATAAGCCTTTTTCCCTGGCACATGATCCGCATCATAATCAGCTTCATCGCTTACTATAAGCCATATCCATTCCGCAATCAAGCCAATGATGCACCAGCGCCAGCGGTCATGAATTGATTGCCCGTGGACATGGCGTCATACGACCCATCCGCCCTTCACGCCCTGAGTACCTTCCGCACCTTATTGGCCAGATCCTCCAGGCGAAAGGGCTTCTGGATAAAGCCGTTGCACCCCTTGTCCATGATCTCCCGCGCCTGGCCGTCAATGCTGTAGCCGCTGGAAAGCAGCACCCGAACCGAGGGCCGGATCTCCCGCAGGCGGTTGAAGATCTCCGCCCCGCCCATGCCGGGCAGGATCATGTCCAGGATCACCAGGTCGAAGGCGGAAGGATCGTTGTTAAACATGGCGATGGCCGCGGCCCCGCTGTCCGCGGAGCGGACTTCGTAGCCGAGCTTTTCCAGCATCTGGGTGGCCACTTCCAGGACCAGCTCCTCGTCGTCCACCAGCAGAACGCGGCCCCGGCCGCTTTCCAGCGGCGGCGGGGCATCGGCGCCGGCCGCCGACGCACGGCGGCTTTCGGAGGCAGGCAGGTAGATGTCGAAGGTGGCGCCCTCGCCGGGGGCGGAGGAGACCTCGATGAAGCCGCCGTGGCCGCGGACGATGCCGTAAACCGAAGCCAGGCCCAGCCCGGTGCCCTTGCCGGCGGGCTTGGTGGTGAAGAAGGGGTCGAAAATCCGGTCGATGATCCCCTCGTCGATGCCGGGGCCGGTGTCGGCGATCCGCAGGCGGATGTAGGGCCGGCCCGGCGGGCCGGCAACGCCCAGGGGCGGCCGGACGCCGGGGGCCGGATCGGTCTGGATGACCAGGCGGCCGCCCTCGGGCATGGCGTCGGCGGCGTTGATGTACAGGTTGAAGAGTACCTGCTCGATCTGGGTCTCGTCGGCCTCCACTGTCAGCGGAATCTCGGAGAGGCAAAGATCGATGGCGATCTGCCGGCGCGTGCGGCCGAAGGCCTCGGCCGTGTCCCGCACGACGTGGTTCAGGGGCAGGGGGCGCACCTCGTAACGGCCCTTGCGGGCGTATCCGAGCAGTTGGGTGGTGAGCCGGGAGCCGCTCTGGATCAGCTTTTCGATCTTGGCCAGCCGATCCCGGTGGGGGCTGTCCGGCCCCACCTCGTGGGCCATGAGCGACACGTTGCCGATGATGCCCATCATCAGGTTGTTGAAATCATGGGCGATGCCGCCGGCCAGGGTGCCGATGGCCTCCATCCGCTCGGCGTGCTTCAACTGGGCCTCCATCCGCTTTTTCTCCGAGATGTCCCGCAGGATCACCAGCAGGCCGGCGGGGCGGCCATGGTCGTCGAAATACCGGGAGGCGCTGATGCTCACGTCCAGGGTCCGGCCGTCCCGGGTGTTCCGCCGGGTCTCGAAGCCCTGGCAGGGGGTGCCGTTGGCCAGAAGGTCCACGATCACGGCCATGGTGCGCTCCCGCTCGCATTCGGGCATGAAGGGGATGCGCCGGCCCCGCACCTCCTCGAAGGTCCAGCCGAAGATCCGGGTGAAGGAGGGGCTGATGAACTCGGCGTTGCCGTTAAGATCGTACACCACGATGGCGTCCGCGGAGGAGTTGAGCAGGGAGCGGTAGATCTCCTCGGCCCGCTTGGATTCCCGGTACAGGTTCCGATAACGGTTCTGGCTCTCCCGCAGATCCCGGGTGCGCCGATCCACGATCTTTTCCAGCTCGTCCCGGTGGCGCTTGACCTCCTCTTCCATACACTTGTATCGGGTGATGTCGATGATCAGCACCAGGGCGCCCACCACGCGCCCCGCGTCGTCCCGCACCGGGGTGGCCAGATGATCGATGTAAATATGGGTGCCGTCGGCCTTCCGCCTCCGATGCTCGGACCGGCCGCTTTCGGCCCCCTCGTACACCATCAGGGCCGGGCAGTCAGGGCAGATGGTGTCCCGGCCGGCCGCGGCGTTGTAGCAGAAATTGCCCTGGGCCTTTTCCCCGTAGATCTCCCGCGCCTTGCGGTTGAACGCCAGAACCCGATAGTCCAGATCCAGCTCCCACATGGCGATGTCCATCTCGTCGATGAGGGCGGCGAAGGTCCGCTTCATCCTAAGCCCCTCCTCGGTTTTCGGGTGATCAATCCGCATGGCCTCGCCCTTGTCCGGAACGCCCCGCGCCGGCGCCCTTTCTGAGTGTCCTTGGTTCATCCCGACCATCCTGATATAAAAAAAAGGGGCTGCCGCTTTCGCCGCAACCCCTTTTGATTTTTTTGGTAGGCGCGATTGGAATTGAACCAACGACTTCTACCGTGTCAAGGTAGCGCTCTCCCCCTGAGCTACGCGCCTTCATTTCGCAACATCAAGAGGGTAGTTACCACCATCGCCCAGCTTTGTCAAGCAAAAGGATGGCGCCAATGTGAAATTAGCCCTCAGGGCTTGCGCTTGTCCTTCAGAATGTTGTTGGAGATCACGATCCGCTGGATCTCCGAGGTGCCCTCGTAGATGGTGAAGACCCGGGCGTCCCGGTAGAATCGCTCCACCGGATAGTCGGCCGTGAACCCGTACCCGCCGTGCATCTGAAGGGCCTTTCCCGTGATCCGGTTGACCATCTCGGAGGCGTACAGCTTGGCCATGGAGGCCTGAAGGGTGTATTTTTCCTTCCGGTCCTTCATGGCGGCCGCGGAGAACATCAACTGGCGGGCCGCCTCGATCTCCGTGGCCATGTCGGCGATGATCCAGCGCAGGCCCTGGAACTTGGAGATCTTCTGGCCGAACTGGTCCCGGCCCTTGGCGTACTTGATCGCCGCGTCCAAGGCCGCCTGGGCCACGCCCACGGACTGGGCCGCGATGCCGATGCGGCCGCCGTCCAGGCCCACCATGGCGATCTTGAAGCCCTCGCCCAGCTTGCCCAGCATGTTTTCGGCCGGCACCCGGCAGTCCTCGAACAGAAGGTCCGTGGTGTCCGACGCCCGCAGGCCCATCTTGTCTTCGGTGTGGCCCACCTTCAAGCCCGGATTGCCCTTTTCCACGATAAAGGCGCTGATGCCCCTGTGACCGGCGCTCTCGTCGGTCTTGGCCGTCACGATCACCAGGCCGCAGTTCTGGCCGGTGGTGATGAAGCGCTTGACGCCGTTTATCACATAATGATCCCCGTCCCTTTCCGCGGTGGTGAGCTGGGAGACGGGGTCCGAGCCGGCGTGGGGCTCGGTGAGGGCGAAGGCGCCGATGATCTCCCCGGCGGTGAGCCGGGGCAGGAACCGCTTCTTCAGCGCCTCGGAGCCGAAGCGCACGATGCTCTCGCACACGATGGAGTTATGCACCGACATCACCACGGCGGTGGATGCGCAGGAGTAGGCGATTTCCGACAGGGCCAGAACATAGGAGACGGTGTCGGCCCCTTCTCCGCCGTATTCGGCGGGCACCATCATGCCCATCAGGCCCAGCTCGCCCATCTGCCGGAGGTTGTCCGCGGGAAACTCCTTGGTCTTGTCCCTTTCCGCGGCGGTGGCCGCCACCACCTTGCGCGAAAACTCCCGGACCATGCTCTGAATCATGAGCTGTTCGTCGGTCAGCTTATAAAACATAAGGTTCGTCTCCCGTTTACGGTCCGTAGATCACCACCAGCAGCTCCGCGGACCCGTCGCCCACATTGCGCAACTGGTGCTTGATGCCGGAGTTGAAATGGAGCGAGTCCCCCGCGACCAGCCGGTTGACATGATCCCCCACCACCACCTCCACGGCGCCGGAGAGTACATAGTTGAACTCCTCGCCCTCGTGGCAATAGCCCACGCCCTGATGCTCCCGCATCGGCTCAATGCGCACCCTGAAGGCCTTCAAATGCTTGTTTTCGGCCCCCGGCGTCAGGGTCTCGTAAGCGTAGTTGTCTGTGCGCTTGGTGTACTGCTGCACCCGGTCCTTCAGGTTGGCCTCCTGCTCGCGCAGGAAAAAGCCCGAATCGATCTCAAGGGCCCGGGCGATCTGGAGCAGCGCGCCCACGGGCGGAATCTGCTTTCCCGCCTCGATATCCTTCAAGTAATCCACGGCGTAGCCGGTCTCGTTGGCGATGCGCTCCAGCGGAATGTTCTTTTCCACCCGGACTTCCTTGATCTTTTTGCCCACCGGGGTCAGCTTGGCTGTCTTCTTGGCTGCCATGACGCCCTCCTTACTCGTATTTGTAAAATCCCCTGCCCGTCTTGCGCCCGAGCCAGCCGGCCTCGACATACTTGCGCAGGAGCGGACAGGGGCGATACTTGGAATCCTTGAACCCGTCGTGCAGTGTCTCCATGATGGCAAGGCAGGTGTCCAGGCCGATCAGGTCGGCCAGGGCCAGCGGGCCCATGGGATGGTTCATGCCAAGCTTCATCACGGTGTCGATGTCTTCGGGCCTGCCCACGCTCTGGTACAGGCAGAAGACCGCCTCGTTGATCATGGGCATGAGGATGCGGTTGGCGATGAAGCCGGGATAATCGTTGGCCTCCGCCGGGGTCTTGCCGAACTTTTTGGAAAGCTCCCAGGTGAGCTGGAAGGTGTCGTCGGAGGTGGCAAGGCCCCGGATCACCTCCACCAGCTTCATCACCGGCACCGGGTTCATAAAATGCATGCCGATGACCTTTTCCGGACGGCGGGTGCGGGCGGCGATGCGGCCGATGGGGATAGAGGAGGTATTGGTACTCAAAATGGCGTGGGCCGGGCAGGTCTCGTCCAGATTCTCGAAAATCTTGAACTTCAGGTCCTCCCGCTCCACGGCCGCCTCCACCACGAAGTCGGCGTCGGCCATGTCGCTGATGCTGACGCTGGGGCGGATGCGGCCCAGGATGGCGTCCTTGTCGCCGGCGCCCAGCTTGCCCTTGTCAACGGCCTTGGTCAGCAGCTTTTTGATGTTGTCCAGCCCGCGCTGAACGAACTCGTCTTTGATGTCGTTCATGATCACGGCGAGCCCGCTGGCCGCCGCCACCTGGGCGATGCCGTTTCCCATCTGGCCGGCGCCGATCACGCCGAATGTCTTGATATCATCGATCTTCATGCGCGTTCTCCTTTCAAGATATCCTTAAACCCCCTGCCATCGCTATCGCTTGACCACCATGGCCACGGCCTCGCCGCCGCCCAGGCACAGGGAGGCCAGGCCCGTTTTTTTATCCTGCCGGATCATCTCGTGCAGCAGGGTCACCAGCACCCGGCAGCCGGAGGCGCCGATGGGATGGCCCAGAGCCACGGCCCCGCCGTTGACATTGACCTTGCCCGCGTCCAGCCCCAGCTCCTTTAAGATCGCCACGGTGGTGCCGGAAAAGGCCTCGTTGATCTCGTACATGTCCACGTCGTCGAGACCGATCCCCTCTTTTTTGAGGCATTTGGGAATGGCCCAGATGGGAGCCACCAGCACATACTTCATCTCGATGCCATAGGAGGCCTGGGCGCCGATGGTGGCCATGATCTTGCATCCGAGGGCCTCG
>JAABTE010000127.1 GCA_011390035.1 Desulfobacteraceae bacterium
CGGAACCGATTTCCATGCCGGCGAGATCTGGACCACGGACGCCGTTTACCGCGAGACCCGGGGCCAGGCGCGGCGGCTTCAGGCCGAGGGGGTGCTGGGGGTGGAGATGGAGCTGTCAGCCCTGTTCACCGTGGGGCGGTATAGATCCGTCTCCGTTGCCGGGCTGCTGGTGGTGTCGGATGAATTGTCGTTGCTGGAATGGAATCCCGGATTCAAGTCGGAGCGTTTCCGGGCCGGACGCGAGAAGGTGGTGAGACTGGCGGCGGATATGTGCCGGAAATGGGCCGCATCCCGCCCATCCTGATTCAGTCGCTTCGATTCAGGATTATGCAGCCCCAGTTTTTTTAAACGGAGAAACTGGTTTTTTAAAACGGAGAAACTGATTTAAAACAGGGAAACTGATTTTAAAGCAGGGAAAACTGATTTTAAAACAGGGAAAACTGATTTATTTAAACAGGGAAACTGACGGAGTCATGGACGCGGAAATCGAAAATCGGGTGGCGGAACTCAGAGAGACCCTGCACCGGGCCAACTATCGCTATTATGTTCTGGATGATCCGGAAATATCGGACGCCGAATACGACCGCCTGATGCGGGAACTGATGGCGCTGGAGGAACAGTATCCGGCGCTTCGGCGGCCGGATTCGCCAACGGTTCGGGTGGGGGCGCCGCCATTGACCGCCTTTGACACCGTGGCCCACGCGGTGCCCATGCTCAGCCTGGACAACGCATTCGGCGAGGGCGAGCTTCTGGATTTCGACCGGCGGGTCCGCCGCCTGCTGGAAACCGATGACCCGGTGCGCTACACCGCCGAGCCCAAGATGGACGGCGTGGCGGTGGAGCTGGTTTACGAGGACGGCCGCCTGCGTCTGGCCGCCACCCGGGGAGACGGGGCCACGGGCGAGCTGATCACGGAAAATGTCCGCACCATCCGATCCGTGCCCCTGGTGCTGCGGTCCGGGGACGGCGGGCCGATTCCGTCTGTCCTGTCTGTTCGCGGGGAGGTCTTCATGGGCCTTGAAAACTTCCGCCGCCTGAACGCCGCCCGCCTGGAAAAGGGCGAGGCCCCCTTTGCCAATCCCCGCAACGCGGCGGCAGGCTCCCTGCGCCAGCTCGATTCCCGCGTCACCGCGGCCCGGCCCCTTGAGATCTACTGCTATGGCGTCGGCCATGTGGAGGGGCTGGATGTCGATTCCCATTATGAGATGCTTCTCCGCCTGGCCGGCCTGGGCTTTCGGATCAATCCACTGGTCCAGCCCCCCGGGGATGTGTCGGAGGTGATCGCCTTTCACGCCCGGCTGATGGAAATGCGGCCCACGCTGCCCTATGACATCGACGGCATGGTGGTCAAGGTGGACAACTTAAAAGACCAGCGCCGCCTTGGCGCCAAAAGCCGCAGCCCCCGATGGGCCATCGCCTGGAAGTTCGCCGCCCTCCAGGAGACCACGGTGGTGGAGGCCATCGAGGTGCAGGTGGGCCGCACCGGCGCGGTGACCCCGGTGGCCCACTTAAAGCCGGTCCAGGTGGGCGGCGTGATGGTGAGCCGGGCCACGCTCCACAACGCGGACGAGGTGCGAAAAAAGGACGTGCGGATCGGTGATGTCGTGCTGGTGCAGCGGGCGGGCGACGTGATCCCCGAGGTGGTCAAGGTGATCACCTCCCGCCGCGCCGGCGATGAAATCGCCTTTGTGATGCCGGACCGATGCCCCGTGTGCGACACGGCCCTTCAGCGCCCGCCGGACGAGGCGGTCACCAGGTGTGTCAACGCCGCCTGCCCCGCCCAGGTGAAGGCCCGCATCCGCCATTTCGCCGCCAAGGGGGCCCTGGACATCGACGGCCTCGGGGCAAAGCTGGTGGACCAACTGGTGGACAAGGGCCTGGCCCATGATTTCGCCGATCTGTTCCGCCTGGACGCCGACACCCTGGCTGGCCTGGAGCGGATGGGCCCCAAGTCCGCCGAAAACCTGGTGGCGGCCCTCCACAGAAGCCGGCGGGTGGATCTGAGCCGCTTCCTGCATGGCCTGGGCATCCGCCATGTGGGCGAGCGGGCCGCGGACCTGCTGGCTGTACGGTTTCGGAGTCTGGACGCCCTTGCCGACGCGGACGCGGACGCACTTTCGGCGGTGGAGGGCATCGGCCCGGAGATCGCCTGGAGCGTCCGCCGGTTCTTCGACAATCCGGAAAACCGAAAGGTTATCCACCGGCTGCTGGAAGCCGGCGTCACCCCCATTCCGCCCCCGGAGGCGGCGCCGGACGCCGACGCCGACCCCGGGGCATCGTCGCCGGCGGCGGGTAAAATATTTGTACTCACCGGCACGCTTTCCACGCTGAAGCGGGAGGAGGCAAAGGCCCTGATCGAGGCCGCCGGCGGCAAAGTGACCGGCTCGGTGAGCGGCAAGACCGACTATGTGGTGGCCGGCGAATCCCCCGGCTCCAAGCTGGACAAGGCGCGGAAGCTGGGCGTCACCGTGCTGGACGAGGAAGGCTTTCGCGACATGATCCGAGCCGGATGATCTAAGGGAGAATGGTGATGCCGATACCCCTGTGACCCCATCCTCGGGCAGCATCCCGTCGAATTCGTCCCGGGCTCGGAAGCCGGGGAATGAATCCCCCGGCAAGACCCGAAAGGCCCCTGAAGGGGCCTCGTCGCTCGATGCTTTTAAAAAGGCTTGAACCAAATCGCGCCATTCCCCTCCGGCGCCTTGCCGTTATAGCGGGGCGTTTGAGCCCCCTTCAGGGGGCTTTCAGCTTTGCCGGGGGATTCATTCCCCGGCCATGCGGCCGGGCGTCGGTTGATAAGCGCGGGCTGATGATCCCCATCACAGTCTAATGCGGTATTTTTGAAATTAATATTTCCCTAAGGATATTTCAGAGGAGGAATGATTATGGCCGAGAAAGTCAGAGCCCACGCCATCATCAGCGGGCGGGTGCAGGGCGTCTTTTTCAGGGCGGAGACAAGAGACGAGGCGGAACGGCATGAAGTGGGCGGATGGGTTAAAAACCGGTCCGACGGCACTGTGGAGGCGCTTTTCGAGGGGAATGAGGCCGCTGTGAGCAAGGTGCTGGAATGGTGCAAGAGCGGACCGCCCCAGGCCCGTGTGAAGGACGTGGATATCGACTGGAAGGACTACAAGGGAGAGTTCGATTCCTTCCGGGTGGTTTATTAGCGGGCGCCTGTGTATTCGGACCTTAATATCGAGATACTTCCCACTCGAAGGTTTCGGAAAACATTTCTTGCCTGCTTTAGCCGAAAGCCCATATCGTTGAGAATTGTCTCGCCATTTATCGGCAGAATACCCGGATTCGGATCCATCGTCGAATTTGCCCGTCTGCTGCTAAAGGATCCAGGAGTTAAATTTCAGTTGATAACGTGCCCGCCGGACAGGGGCGGCGAATACATCAACTCGGCTCAGGCGGAAATGATCATCCTTTTGGGCGTGGATCTGAGGATTCGCTCAAAGCCGCCGCTGCACTCGAAGGTTTACCAGTTTGAATTCCCAGAGGGGGATAGGGCGTCATTCATAGGTTCTGCCAACTTCACCACGGGCGGCTTTGAACGCAATGACGAGACGGTGGCATTTTTCAAGTCATCTGTTGATAATCAAAAGGTCGAATGGGAGCTTGATCGACTCTCCCGTCATGGCGCCCTGTCTTACATGCAATGGAAGGAGAGCGCCCCTACCGCTTTGCATGAAAGGATGTTGAAATGACCCGATTAAACGCTTATGGCTTCCGCGGGAATCCCTTTCCGCTGACGCCGGAGGAAACCGTCACCCATTGGGCGGGGAGGAAAGATATTCGCCATCGTATGCGGGATATTGTCTCAAGCGTTCTGGCAACGGACACCGGCTTGAGCGAGTTCGTTCTGCTCGTCGGCCCTTATGGCGGCGGCAAGACGCATGCGATGCGCTATTTTTCGAACCTGATCAACGAGACCGAAAAAGAATCATTTAAAGCTCTTGCCATTTACATCCCGAAGCTCCAGGTCTCGCCCGAGATCGGCTTTTTATCCCTCTACTTTCAGATAGCGCGGCGGCTTGGCTACTCTTTTTTCAAGGAATTAGGGCGAAAGGTTCGGGAAAACACGAAGGTGCCGGGGCCGCTGGATAGGGATTTTTCGCCGATGATCCGGCTGTTGCTGGAACTGGAAGCGGGCAATGATAAGGTGTTTGATTATCTTTCCGATGGAAAGCCCGTGATCGAGGCATCGGGATTTGATCGCCCCATTGATTCGGACTTCATGGCCATATGGGCGCTGTCGGATTTGATCGGCGCAATGACGGTTCCCATCGGGAATGCGGGACCGATCTACAATGCGGTGCATCTGTTCGTGGATGACATGGAGGACATCATCAAGGCCAATAGCGCCGAGCAGCTCGGCTTCTGGCAATCGATCAGGGATTTTTTCGACCGGCATCCCTATCGGCTCGCCCTGCTTTTGGCCTTTTCCGCCGACGCGGCCCTACTCGAGGCGATCGTTCCCGAGGCGGTGGCGGAGCGGATGAGCCGACCGCCGCTTATATTTCGCGCCCTCGATAAGGCGGAAGCCAGGGCTTTTCTGGAAGCGCATATGAAGGCCTTTCGCGTCCGGGACGAGGCGCTTGGGCCCTTTCATCCCTTTACCGAAGAGGCGGTGGACGTTATTTTGGATCGAACCGATTCTCTGATACCCCGGAAGATGTTCAGAAATTTCAGGGCGGTGATCGAAAGAGCCATTCAGAGGGAGGGGCTGGCGCCGGATGAAGCCATCAGCAGGGCCATGGCCGATCAGATCATGGTGTCAATGGGGATATGAGGGGGGAAAAGGCGATTTATTCCGAAAGCAAATAAATCGCCCCCTCCGCCGGATCAGATGCCTTCTTTGAGCTTTTTGCCCGGTTTGAACTTGACCACGTTGCTTGCCTTGATCTTGATGGCTTCGCCGGTCTGGGGATTGCGCCCCTTGCGGGCCTTGCGCTTGATCTTGTGGAAGGTGCCGAAGCCCACGAGGGTGACCTTCCCTTCCTTTTTCTTCAGGGTGTTGATGACGTTCTCCATGAAGGAGTTCAGCGACTTTGCCGCCTGAACCTTGGAGATCCCCGCGTCTTCCGCCATTTGTTCGATCAATTCGGCTTTTGTCATGCTGCTCATCTCCCTTCCCCCTTTAACGGTTTGTGGTTCCAATGGGCCTCCCCTGTTTTCGAGTCAATCCATATCGGAGGTTCATTTCAATGTCAATACAATTCCTCACAATCCGGCCGCAGGCGCCGTTTTTTTTGAATTCGGCCCGCTAAACCCTTGTCAGATCGGCCCTGGCGATGAGCCAAATGACTAAAACCTTGCCTGCCGCCAGACTGCCGGGAGGCATTGAACCCTTTCAGGCCGTTTCTCCGGAAAAGAGGGCGGCGGCGAACCGCTCCGGGTCGAATTGCTGAAGATCTTCGAGGGATTCCCCCACGCCTATGTAGCGGATGGGAATGCCCAGGGATCTGCGGATGCTCACCACGATGCCGCCCCGGGCCGTGCCGTCCAGCTTGGTCAGGGCGATGCCGGTAACGCCGATGGCCTCATCGAAGAGCCGGGCCTGGGAGACGGCGTTCTGGCCCGTGGTGGCGTCCAGCACCAGCAGGGTCTCGTGGGGGGCGGCGGGCAGCTTCTTGCCGATGGCCCGGCGGATCTTTTTCAGCTCCTCCATCAGGTTCACCTTGGTGTGAAGGCGGCCCGCCGTGTCCACCAGCACCACGTCCCGCTTGCGGGAGATGGCCGCTTCCACGGCGTCGTAGGCCACGGCGGCAGGGTCCGCCTGGTCACGGTGCTTTACGAAATCAGCCCCGGCCCGCTCGGCCCATATGCCCAGTTGCTCGATGGCCGCGGCCCGGAAGGTGTCGGAGGCGGCGATGAGCGAGCGCTTGCCCCGCCTTTCAAAATGGGCCGCCAGCTTGCCGATGGTGGTGGTCTTGCCCACGCCGTTGACGCCCACCACCAGGATGACGTGGGGATTGGCCATCTCGGCGGGCTCGATGGCGCCGTAGGCGCCGTCTTTTCCGGCCATCATGGCCATGATCCGCTCCGTCAGGGCGGCCCGCAGGTCATCCGGCGTCTTGATGCGCGAGGCGTGGCGGGAGAGCGATTCCACGATCTCCATGGTGGTCTCCACCCCCATGTCGGCGGTGATCAGGCGCTCTTCCAGCAGCTCCAGCATCTCCGCAAAGGGGCGGTTGGAGAAGATCGCGTCGATGTCGGTTGTCAGAAAGTCGCGCGTGCGGGCCAGCCCGCGCCGTAATGTCAACACAAGGCCGCCGCCGGACGCCCCCTTTTTTTCGGGTGTGCCTTCGGGTTTCGATGGGGTTGTTTCGGGCGCTTTTTTGTTTCGCTTGAAAAAAGCCATATTTATGCCACCTTTTTTCCTTCCAGATTGACCGACACCACCTTGGAGATGCCCTTTCGCTCCATGGTGATGCCGAACAGGATGTCGGCGAACTCCATGCTCTTTTTCTTGTGCGTGATCATGATGATCTGGGAGGTTTCGCCGATGATTTTCAATAATTCATTGAACCGATACACATTGGCCTCGTCCAGGGGCGCGTCGATTTCATCCATGATGCAGAACGAGGCCGGCTTGATCAGAAAGATGGAGAAGATGAAGGCGATGGCCGACAGCGCCTTTTCGCCCCCAGACAGCAGGCTCATGCGGGTGAGCCGCTTGCCGGGCGGGTGGACCAGAAATTCCACCCCCGTTTCCAGGGGCTGTTCCGGGTCGGTCATCTCCAGCCGGGCGGCGCCGCCGTCGAAGAGGCGGGGGAAGACGGCCTCCAGCTTTTCGTTGACCTGGTGAAAGGTCTCTAAAAATTTTTCCTGGGATATGCGGTTGATCTTGCGGATCACCTTGCGCAGGTCGTCCATGGCCTTGAGCAGGTCGGCCCGCTGGGTGTCGAGGAATTCGTGGCGCTCCTTCAGGGTGTCGTATTCCCGTATGGCGCCGGGGTTGACCTCTCCGAGGCGGTCGCGCCTGGCGCGCAGGTCGGCCAGGCGCTTTTCCGCCGCGGCCGGGTCACTGGCGATCAGGTGGCGGATGGCCTGTTTTTGCATTTCCGGGTCGGCGTGCCCGGTTTCTGAATGCCGGGTTTCAGGATGCTCGATGTCAGCATCCCCGGCTTCAGCATCCCCGGCTTCAGCATCCCCGGCTTCAGCATCCCCGGCGTCAGCATCCCCGGTTTCAGCATCCCCGGTTTCAGTATCAGGGGCTTCAGTATCCCCTTCCATCATCTCGGCCCGGAGCTGCTCCACCGTGGCGTGGTAGCTTTCCAGCAGCCGGTTTTCGATGGCCTCCCGCCGAATCCGCCGCTCGGACA
>JAABTE010000128.1 GCA_011390035.1 Desulfobacteraceae bacterium
ATCCCGCCCTGAATCTCGCCCTGAATCCCGCCCTGAATCTTGCCTTCGATCCCGCCCTGAATCCTGCCCTGAATCCTGCCCTGAATCCTGGCAGGTCCCCGTCAACGCCTTCCCAGGGCCGGAAGCCGGGATGAATCCCCCGGCCATCCGGCGGGACATCGGTTCGCAAACCTAAGATGATGATCCCATGGCGTAGCCGGCCGACTTTCACAGGACCCCGGATGAGTGGATCTTTCAATGGAAAAATGATATAAGTTGTGATACAAGAATCGGCTTGAATAACGGTTTTGCCGGAAAACCGTTTGCGGACTGGAAGAAAGATGGCCAACAAACAACATCAGGATCTGATCAAGACGGGGGCCGCGGCCTTTAACTCGTGGCGGGAGGCGGATGCCGGCGAAAAGCCGGATCTTTCCAACGCCAATCTCAGCTTTGGCGAGATGGCCGGCGTTGACCTGTCCGAGGCCAACCTCTGGGAGAGCAACCTGAAGAAGTCGGACCTGCGGGGGGCCCGGCTGGCCGGCGCCGAGCTGTCCTTTGCCGATCTTTCCGGGGCCGATCTTTCCGGGGCGGACCTCACCGGCGCCAACCTCACAGAGGCCGACCTCGTGGACGCCAATCTGGAGGGGGCGCGGCTCAACGCGGCCAACTGCTGGGGGGCGCGGCTGGGGGGCGCGGACTTGACGGACGCGGACCTGACCGGCGCCGACCTGAGCGACGCCCGCCTCCGGCGGGCCATGCTGCGGCGGACGGTCTTTCGCAACGTGCTGCTGGCCGGCGTGGATTTCACCGACTCTACCATGGAAGGCGCCATTTTCGCCAATGTCGATTTCAGCGGCGCCGTAGGGCTCGACGGCGTGAACCATCTGGGGCCGTCCGTGGTGGGCATCGATTCCATCCATCGGTCCGGCTCCTCGGTGCCAGGAGACTTTCTCAAGGCCGCCGGCGCGCCGGACCCGTGCGTGAAACTGGTGTCGCGCCTTCAGAACGAAGCCGCCCCCATGCCCTCTCCGCCGGACATCGGCAAGCCCTCCATCCGCTGGATGCTGCTGGACGACAAGGGCGATAAGCGGCTGGAGGACGTGGTCTATACCATCATCACCGAAACCCGATGCCCCATATACGCCGCCGCGGACCGGTTCCGGCTCAGCGGCAATCGGATGACGCTTCCCCAAAACAAGAACGCCTGTGTCATTCTCATCGAAGACATCCTCAACCTGGTGCGCGGAGGCGGCGCCGTCGGCAACAACGGCCAGACCTTCCGGTGCGGCGGGTGCGTGGGCCGGGTCCGGCTGGTGCAGGGGCGGGAGGATGCCCCGGAGCAGCCCGAGGGCGGCCAGTACAGCCGCGAGCTGGAGGGGATGATCAAGCTGATGAAGGCCTTTGACATGTTCGAGGAGATGGACACGGCCGACATCCGCTATGTTCTCGGCTTTCTGAAGCTGGCAAAGTATGGCCAGGGCGATATCATCCTGCGCAAGGGGGAGGTGGGGCGCCACCTGTTCATCGTGCTGTCGGGCCGGGTGGAGGTGGTGGGCGAGGGGGATATCAACATCGCCTTCATGGGCAAGGGCGAGGTGTTCGGCGAGATGAGCCTGTTAAGCGGCCGGCCCGTTGGCGCCAACATCCGGGTGGTGGACCCGGCCCGGATACTCTACCTGGACGCCCGGGATTTCCGGCACCTGCTGCTGCGCTTTCCCTCCATGCAGTTGTATTTCAACCGGTTGCTGGTGGAGCGCCTGTCTGAGATTCACGACGTGCGCTCAAGGGAGCTGGCCTCGGGCGTGGTGGGCAAGCTGTCTGACATGCCGCCGGCCGAGCTGCTCCAGACCCTCAACATCAACCAGAAAACGGGCGTGCTGCGTCTGATGCTGCCGGAGGCATCCGCGGCGGTGGGGTTCCGGGAGGGGGGGCTTGTCAACGCCACCTATAATGACATGGAGGGAACGGCCGCCTTTTACGAGATTCTCAAGGCCACCGACGGCCGGTTCAAGTTCGAGCCGGGGCTGGCCGAGGGCGAGTGGAACGGCCCCGAGATGGGCGATTTCATGGGCCTGCTCATGGAAGGTCTCAAGCAGATCGACGAGCGGGCTGAGGAAACAGGCGGATGATTCCCAAGTTTGTCAAGAAGACCAGCAAGAAGCCCGGATTGCCGCCGGGCAGCATTGTTCATGTGGGTCGGCGCCGGGAGGCGGTCCCCCGCATCGCCGTCATCCGCTACAACGCCGAGGCCATCGGCGAGGAAACCGTGGATGGCCGGCTGGTCTCGTCGGCCCAAGACCCGCTGGCGCCGGCGCCATCCGACGGCGCCGGCGCAGCAGGCGTCACCTGGATCAACATCGACGGCATCCATGACCCGGCGCTTCTGGAGGCCGTGGGCAGGCGCTTTGCCATCCATCCGCTCACCCTGGAGGACGTGGCCCACGCGGGCCAGCGGCCCAAGCTGGAGGATTACGGAGACTACCTGTACCTGGTGGCCAAGATGCTCTATTTCGATGCCGGAGACGAGGCCGTCCACGCCGAGCAGGTCAGCTTCATCCTGACCCGGGGTGCGCTGCTCTCCTTTCAGGAGACGCCCGTTGATGTCTTCGATCCGGTGCGGGAGCGGCTGAGGGGGGGCAAGGGGCGCATCCGGGGGGCCGGGGCCGATTACCTGCTCTACGCCCTGCTGGACGCCATGGTGGATCATTATTTCCCGATCCTGGAGGTCTTCGGCGACCGCCTGGCCCTGCTGGACGAGGCGCTGGTGACCGATCTGGAGCGCAAGACCCTGGACGCCATCCACGAGATGATCCGGGAGATGCTCTTCCTGCGCCGCCAGATCGCCCCCCTGCGGGACGCGCTGGGCCAGATGAAGGACGCCGAGAATCCCCTGGTGGATGCGGGAACGGGGCTGTACCTGGGGGACGTTCACGACCACGCCACCCAGGTCCTCGACACCATCGCCAATTTTCGGGACCTGCTCGCGGGGATGCTGGACCGGTACCTGTCTCTGATGAGCAACCGGATGAACGAGGTGATGAAGATGCTCACCATGATCGCCACCATTTTTATACCCATGACCTTTTTGACCAGCGTTTACGGCATGAACTTCAAGCACATGCCGGAGCTGGACTGGCGGTGGGGCTATTTCGGGCTCTGGGGCGTTCTGATCGCCCTGGCGGCGCTGATGCTGCTCTACTTCAAGCGCAAGGACTGGCTGTAGCGGCCCCCGGTTTTCAGCCGGGTCCGATTTCAGCCAAGTTCCGTTTCAACCAAGGTTTTTTTAAGCCAAGGCTCTTTTAAGTCAAGGCTTTTTTAAGCCAAGGTCCATGTTAGCTAAAGCCCATTTTATCCAAAGGGGTTTCAACCCCATGGGGTTTTCAACTGTCGGCCTGATGTCTCAGGCCCCCGGAAAGGAAGTTCATGCACGCGGCCATCGAAACCTTTAAAACCTATCCTCCGATCGTTCGGCTGACGATCCTTTTTACATTCTTCTCTTTCGTCTGGCTTTACGTCATTCTCTATTTCCCGCTGCTGAAGGGGGACGTGGGCACGCGATTCCTGGGGCTGGTGCTGGCCTCCTTCGGCCTGTGCTACATGAATGCCAAGATCATCAACTGGGCCCGGATGCTGTGCGTAATGGTCAACGTGTTCGCCCTGCTGCAGTTAGCGCCTCCGGCCATCGAACTTATGGGGGCCGGCCGGATCGTGCCGGGCCTGCTGACGGTCTCCATTGTGGTGATTTTCGTCATCTCCACGGGGCTGCTGCTCCACCCGTCAACGGCCGCCTTCTACAAGTCCCGGGTCAAGAAAACGGCCCCGGAGGCGCCGGAGGCCGATATTCCGGAGGCGGCCGAGCCCCATGAGATCCTGGGGGTGGAAAAAGACGCCTCCCGCAAGCAGATCCACGCCGCCTTCGATAAGTTGAAAAAACGCTATCATCCGGCCGGCGCCGCCCACCGGGGCGAAGCGTACCAAAAGCTGGCCACAGAGCGGTATCAACGGATAAAGGCGGCCTACGAGACGCTGGCACCATCCAAGAAGGCCCGGAAATCGGGCCGCAAATAAATCAATCTCGTCCATAGCCTATTGCATTTTAAAGGAGAGTTCATGAGCGGAAAACGGCTGCCCCCCAAGGAGATCACCTGCGACTGCGGCAATCGGATGTTCCTGGAGCGCGAGACGGACTGGTGCGACAAATGCGTCAGCCGGGTGTTTTATAACGAGAAGGATAAAAAGCGGAACGCGCTCAACAAATGGTACTATTTTGTCATCCTGCTGGGCGTGATCACCTTTCTGGCCTATTTTTTCATCGAGATGATTCTCACACCTGTTCTGAACATGTAGGGAAAATATTAATTGTAAAAATATCGCATCAGACTGTGATGGGGATCATCAGCCCGCGCTTTTCAACCGACGCCCAGCCGCATGGCCGGGGAATGAATCCCCCGGCAAAGCTGAAAGCCCCCTGAAGGGGGCTCGAACGCCCCGCTATAACGGCAAGGCGCCGGAGGGGAATGACGGCCCCTTCAGGGGCCTTTCGGGTCTTGCCGGGGGATTCATTCCCCGGCTTCCGGGCCTGGAACGAATTCGACGGGATGCTGCCCGATGATGGGGCAATATGGCTATCGGCATCACCATTCTCCCTTAAAAGATGTGCTGGGCATCCGCCACGCCGATACCTGGCGGATGCAAAGAAAGATATTTTGATGATTTTATGAGAATAAGATCGCGTTATCCCGGCCCCTTGGAAATATCCGAAACGATGGCCATGCATTGGGCCTATCCCAGGGGATGGGCCAAACTACAAAACGTGGAGGACAAGACCGAGGTGATGGATATGGTTGATCTCAGGGACCTTCCACTAAAGTCCCCCTGTTTCACTTCAACCCCGCCACCTCATACAGCACATGCTCCCCCCGCTTGCCCCGGATGGGAATCCGGCAGGTGCGCCCTTCCCGGATCTCGTCCTTTATAAGGTTGCGCACCCGCTCGGAGATTAAAAAGGAGGTGCCCAGCTCCTTGTTGGCCGACTCGATGCGGCTGGCCAGGTTGACCGCGTCGCCGATGATGGTCTGCTTGCAGCCTTCCCGGCTGCCGATGGTGCCGGCCACCACCGTGCCCGAGTGCAGGCCGATGCCGATCTTGAAATCCCGGCCCCAGTTGGCCCGGACGTAGGGGACCATGCGGTTTTGAACCTCTTCGAGCATCTCAAGGCCGGCGGCCACGGAGCGGCGGGCGCCCTCGGCGGGGTCCGCGGTTTCGAAAAGGGCCATGAAGCCGTCGCCCATGTAGTTGTCGATGCGGCCGCCGTGCTTTTCGATCACCATCTCCATCCGGTGAAAGTAGCGTTTGAGGATGTGGATTACATCGTAGGGCAGCAGCGCCTCGGAAAGGGAGGTGAAGCCCCGGATGTCGGCGAACATGATGCACAGGAACTTCTCCTGGCCCTGGTGGATGGATGTCGGGCCGTTGACGAACAGGCTGGTGATATCCACGTCATCCTCGTCCAGCACCAGGCGGCGCAGGCGGATGTCGCCCTTGACATGGGTCTGGCAGGCCAGGCGAACCTCGGGCGGAAAGCCCATCCGCTTGGCGATGGCAGCTTCCGCGGGGGTGCGGGGGCCGCAGTGGTCCAGCCCTTCCAGGATCAGGGTCCGGCAGGTGGTGCAGCGGGCGCGTCCGCCGCAGCCCTGGGTGAGGGGGATCTGGTGCCGGTTGGCGATCTGGCGGATGGTCTCGCCCTCGCTGGCGACGACCTCCCTGCCGTCTGGCGCGAACGCGATTTTTGGCATGGCGGATTCTTTCCGGCTAAGGTTATCTCACTTCCTTTTGGATGGATAGCACAAAGCCGCAAGAATCGCAATGGCTCAAATGGCGGCGGACACCCGGTCCATGAATGCCTTTTCCACCGCCAGATTGTCCCCCAGGCTCACCGCCGCCTCGTCCAGCCCAGCGGCCAGCCCCAGAAGCTGGGGCAGGTAAAGCACGGTGATGGAAAGATCCTCCCCCGCCCGATGCGACGCCTTTTTCTGATAGGCCTCCAGGTTGATCTGGCACATGGGGCAGACGGTGACCAGAAGATCCGCGCCGCGGGCCGCTGACAGGATGTCCGTGATCAGGGCGATGCCCACCTCCGGGTCTGTGTTCATATGGGCAGCGCCGCAGCATCGGGCCGCCATGGACCAGGGGAAGACGTCGGCGCCGGCGGCGAGCAGCAGCGGGGTCATGGTGGCGGGGATCTCCGGGTCGTCGAAGACGGCGTAGGGGCGAAGGCACTGGCAGCCGTAATAGGGGGCCACGCGAAGGCCGGACAGGGGGCGGCGGACAACCTCGGAAAGGCGGTCGGGGCCGATGTCCCGGGACAGGATGTCCAGCAGGTGGCGCGTTCTGGGGCCGCCCTTGTTGTATTGCAGGCCGGCTTCCGCCAGGACGGTGTTGACCCGGGCCCGCAGGGAGGGGTTGCGCGCGGTTTCGATTTCGGCGCGTTTCAGGTTCAGATAGCATGCGCTGCAAGGGGTTAGGATGTCCGCCGGGGCGCCTGTTTTCGCTTTGGCGGCGGCGCCGGTTCCTGCTGTTGTGGCGAAGGCGCCGGCCTTTGCCAGATTCAGGGCCGGCAGGGCCAGCGACAGCAGCTCGCTTTCCGATGCGGCCGCGCTGGCGCCGCAGCAGTTCCAGTCCGGGATGTCTATCAGCTCGGCGCCGAGGGCGGCCATCAGTGCCCGGGTGGAGATATCATATTCCCTGGCCGTGCCCTCCAGGGAGCAGCCGGGGTAATAAAAATAGCGACGGGAAAAGCGGTTCATCGGGCCTCCTCCAGTTCCATGGCTTTTTTGAAGATGGGGGCCAGCGCACCGCTGCCGGCCGACGGCAGGCCCGGCTTTACCTTGCCCTTGCGCATCAGCCGGAGGCCCAGCGGCGCGAAGGAGAGCGGGAGCAGCGGGTTTTTCATGGACATGAAAAACAGGGTCATGAATTCGGTTTCCCGCACCCGGCCGTGGCGGCGGACGCTCTCCAGAAAGCTGGCGTGGAAGCGGACGTGTTTTTTGGCGGTGGCCGGAAAATGGCGGGCCTGGATGCGCTTTAAGGCGTTGATGGCGTCCGTCAGGGGCAGGCCACGGGGGCAGCGCAGGACGCAGGCGTAGCAGGCCGAGCAGAGGGAGAAGGTTCGGGTGTTGAATAGGGCCTCGGCGGTCTGTTCGTCTGTTCCCATGATGACCATTCGCCACATTTTGCGGGGGGTGATGTCCATGGCGAAGGCGTTGGGACAGGTGGCGGCGCAGGTGCCGCACTGGATGCAGGGTTGCACCATTTTTCGGACCGGGACGAGGAG
>JAABTE010000129.1 GCA_011390035.1 Desulfobacteraceae bacterium
CCGCATCCGCCGGGTGGTCTCGAAGCCGTCCATCCCCGGCATCTGAATATCCATGAGAACCAGGTTATAAGTGCCGGTTTCCAGCTTCCGAAGGGCCTCCTCCCCGCTGACGGCCACCTCTGCGGAAAAGCCCATGCGGGCCAGCAGGGTCAATGCCAGTTGCTGGTTGAACAGGTTGTCCTCCACCAGCAGAATCCGAACGGATGCCTTATAGGCCGCCGGCAGGGAGGATGCGGCCCCGATGGTTTCGGTGACCTGCGCGGCCGGCGCGGCCTTCCGAAGCCCGCATTCCGGCGCCCTTTCAAAGCCTGCGGTGAACCAGAAAGCGGCGCCCTTGCCCGGCTCGCTCTCGACGCCGATATCGCCCCCCATTATTTGAACCAGCTTCCGGCAGATGGCAAGGCCAAGGCCGGTGCCTCCGAACTCGCGGCTGGTGGAGGCGTCCACCTGGGAAAAGTGCTGGAAAAGCCGGTCCATCCGATCTTTCGGAATGCCGATGCCGGTATCGGAGACCACGAATCGCGGAAAAACCCGCCCCTCTTGCTCCCGATCCAGGGACACATGGACGCTCACCTTTCCGGCCCGGGTGAATTTGACGGCGTTTCCAACGAGATTGATGAGAATCTGGCGCAGCCGGTTCGGATCTCCCAGCAACGCCACGCGGGCGCTGGCGTCGATTTCGCAGGACAGGGCGATCTCCTTTTCCGCGGCTTTGACCCGGAACATCCTCGCCACCTCCGTCACCACTTCCCCCAGGTCGAAATCCACCGATTCCAGCGCCATCTTCCCCGCCTCGATCTTGGACAGGTCGAGGATGTCGTCGATCAACGCCAGCAGGTTCTCCGATGCGGCGTGAATGGCCGCCGCCTGCCCCACCCGCTCCCGGGCCGCGCCCGGCTCCGAATTCGGCTCCGGCCGGTCCTCCATCAGCAGTCGTGACATGCCCATGATCACGTTCATGGGGGTGCGGATCTCATGGCTCATGTTGGCCAGAAATTCGCTCTTGATCCGGTTGGCCGCCTCTGCCTGCTCCTTGGCTTTTTGAAGATCGGCCTTCATCCGGCGCTCCCCGTCAAATTTTTCCCTCAGCAGGATCTCCATGTTCTGAAATCTTCCGGACAGGGAATCGACCTCTGCGATGGCGCTGGACGGATACCGGTGGGGCGGCGCCCGGCGCTCCAGGGTGTGGGGAATGTTGGTGGTGAGCCGGTCCAGGCCGGCGATTGAAGCGGCGATGCGCCGGCTGACCGCGGCCGTCACGCAGATCATCACCAGGATGATGCTCATGGCGATAATCAGATCGGCGATATAGAAGGCGAGCAGCCGCGCCTGATACGGGGCGGCCGAAAACTCGGCCACCAGTGTCAGGCCCGAGCCGGCGCCCACGGGCGTTTCCTTGACATAGGTCGAACGATACCAGCGCAGCATCGGATTTTTCAGATGGGACGCCGGCATTCTCTGATAAAATGCGTCGTCTATCCGGCGGGTCTGACCTGAAGCGGCTTCGGGATAGGTTTCCGTGAGATCGTGGCCGGCATCGGAGGCGGCCACCACCCGCCGGTGATGGTCCAGGATGATAAAGCGCTCGTGGGGCGCGGCCACATCCCCGGCGATCACCTGGCGTATTCGCTCCAGGGCCAGCGAGCCCATGACGAATCCGGAAAAGCGGCCATCAATGGTCACGGCGACGGCTATCAGCACAAGCGGCAGATTGGTGATCCGGTCCTTGATCACCTCGGACATCGCGACCTTTCCACCAGCCCGGAGCTTCTGGAAATAATCCCGGTCCGCCAGGCTCATCCCGATGACGGAACGGCCGTCCCACCCGGCGCCGGGGGAAGCGGCCAGAATGCGCCCATCAGCGTCGCCGATCGCCAGAACCAGAAAATCCCGGTTATACGCCTTGAGGGTGGACAATGTTTCCCCCAGCGCCGAAGACGATTCCATGCCAGAGCGGGACACCTCCACCGACAGCCGCTGAACCACCTCGCTGTTGCTATCGATCCAATCCCGAAGAGCATCAACAAGATACCCAGCGCTCTTGGTCGCCTGGCTCCGAATATCCGCTTCGATCTGGAAGAACTGGGCCTTGCCGTAAATGGATAGAAAGAGAAACATTGTCACCAGAACGCCGCAGACGATCGGCTGAAAAATCGTGGACCGGAGGGGCAGCTTTTCCATGCCGCCGATGCCGCCGGCCCGGCCGGCCCGGCCTCCCGCCCCGCCCCGGATCAGGGCCGGCAACGGGGTGTATTGCAGCAGAATGGAGGCCAGGGTGGCGTTGAAGATGCCGTTCAGCGCCTGCTTGAGCATGACGACGCCGACTGCCAGCCGGTTCATGCCGATGCCGTATCGATAGCACGCCCACACCAGGGGCATGCCCAGCAGCAGCCAGAAGGCCAGGTCCAGCACAACGATCTCGCTTTCCTGGTATCGATCCAGCAGGATGCCCACGAACAGCGCCTCGGCCACGAGAATGGCCAGGGCATAAGGATGCGCCCACCGCAAAAGTGTGTAGCTTCCCGCCACCCCGGCGGCCGCCACGGCCACGGGCAGGCGGTAGAATCTCAGAAGGATCAGCGTGAACACGCTGCCGAACAGGGTCTCGATGCCCAAAAGCAGGTCCAGGTAAAGGATGTTGCCCAGCACGCCCGCGCAGGTCAGGATCAGAAGCGGCGGCCAGTTCCTTATGGTCATTTTTGGAATCATGGTGCCTCGGTTTTGGTTGCGATGCCTGTCCATCCCAAGCTCCCTTTCTTCATGAGCCACGCCCGGCTCAATGGAATCATTCAATGGAATCATATATAATATACTGTATCCATTTGAAAGCGGAAATGCGTCTCAAAATACCCATTGACAACTTAAAATTATTATTTAAAATTTATGTTTGAATCATTCATTTAACACAGCGGAGAAAAACCCCATGGCTCACCCGAAACCACCCGACACCAAGGAAAAACTGCTCAACGCCGCCGGCGAGGTCTTTGCCGAAAAAGGCTTCCGCGACGCCACGGTGGCGGAGATATGCGGCCGGGCCGACGCCAACATAGCCGCCGTCAATTACCACTTCGGCGGCAAGGAGGCCCTTTACCAGCAGACGTGGCGCCACGCCTTCGCCCAATCCATCAGGACGCATCCCCAGGACGGCGGGGTGGAGCGGAACGCGCCGCCGGAAGAGCGGCTTCGGGGCCGGGTTAAGGCGCTGGTCGGGCGGATAGTCGATGAAAACAATCGGGATTTCGTGATCGCCCAGATGGAGTTCGCCAATCCCACCGGCCTGCTGGCCGAGGTGATGGAATCGGCCATGAACCCCTTGCGCCAGAAAACCCGCTCCCTCATGCGGGAACTGCTAGGGCCGGACGCCACCGAGCGGCAGGCGACGCACTGCGAGATCTTTCTTCTCAGCATGTGCTTTCATCCGCCGCTGATCCAGCGGGCCAGGCGGCGGATGAAGGGCATCGAGAGCCCGGCTGTCATCGATGACCTTGAGATGTTTACCAGCAATCTCATAACCTTCGCCCTGGCGGGGATCGCGGCGGTTCGGGACAATGCCCGGCTGAATTGGGATGCCGGAGCCGGTTCAACGAAAGCGGCCGAAAAGGCATCATGAGAGGCGCCCCAATGAACATTCATCCAATCATCCGCCTGCTGATACTGATGTCCTGCATCGGCCTCGCAGCATGCGCCGCCGGGCCGGATTACGCGCCGCCGGATCTGGCGGCTCCCCCGGCCTGGAGCCGGCTGGCAACAGGGGACGCGCCAATGTTCGAGGGCGCCGATCCGGGCGATTTAAGCCGGTGGTGGGAGCGCTTTGGAGACCCGCTGCTGTCCGACCTTGCGGCCGAGGCCCTTCGGGAAAATCAGGATCTTCACGCCGCCCGCGCCCGATTGCGCCAGGCCCGGGCCCGGGCGGGCGCGGCGTCGGCCGATTTCTTCCCGGACCTGAACGCCTCGGCTTCCGGCAGAACCAGCCGATCCAGCAAGGAAACCGGCGGCGGCGGCACACGGGAGTTTTACAGCGCGGGCCTTGACGCGAGCTGGGAGCTGGATGTTTTCGGCGGCGTCCGTAGAAGCGTGGAGGCGGCCCGGGCAGATCTTGCAGCCGCTGCGGCCGGTCTTCGGGACGTTCAGGTGTCGCTGATGGCCGAGGTGGCGATGAATTATGTCCAGGTCCGGTCCCTTCAGACCCGGATCGACATCGCCAGGGACAACCTGAAAAGCCAGGCGGAAACCCTGCAACTCACCACATGGCGAGCCCAGGCGGGTCTTGTGGGCGCCCAGGACGTGGAGCAGGCCCGGGCCAACCTGGAGCAGACCCGGGCGCGGATGCCGAGCCTTCAAATCAGCCTGGCCGAGGCCGAGCACAGCCTGGACATCCTGCTGGGAAAGCCGCCGGGAACCCTGCGGCCGCGCCTGGCCGGCGGCGGAGATCTGCCGACGCCCCCCGAGCGGGTGGCCGTGGGCATCCCGGCGGATGTTCTGCGCCAGCGGCCGGACGTGCGGGCCGCCGAGCGGACCCTGGCGGGGGAGACGGCACGGGTGGGGGTGGCCGAGGCGGCCCGGTATCCGGCATTCAGGCTCTCGGGCTCCATCGGGCTGGAGGCGCTGACCATAGGGGCCCTGGGCAACAGCGGGGCCGGCGCATCGTCACTGCTGGCCGGGGTTTCGGCGCCGCTCTTTAACGCCGGGCGGCTGCGACGGCAGGTGGAAATCCAGGACGCGGCCCGTGAGCAGGCCCTGGCAGGCTATCGGCAGGCCGTACTCGACGCCCTTCGGGACGTGGAAAACGCCCTGGTGGCCCTGGCCCGGAACCAGGAGCGCGCCATGTCGCTGAAAAGGGCCGCCGAGGCGGCCGGCAAGGCCGCCGCCATGGCCCGTCAGCGCTATGCCGCGGGGCTGATCGATTTTCAGCCTGTGCTTGACACGGACCGGACCGAGCTGTCCGTTGAAGACAATCTCGCCGGCGCCCGGGCGGACGGCGCGCTGGCCCTCATCCAATTATACAAGGCCCTGGGCGGCGGCTGGCGACCGCGAGCCGAAACCCGCCCGGCCGGCGAGGACATGCCATGAGCGAGGTCAAAACATTGCCGGAAGAACCGGACGATACCCTAAAGCAGCTTCTTAAAACCCATTCCAAAGGGCGCTTCCGGCGCCGCTGGCCCTGGGTTATCGCCGCGCTGATCATTCTCGGGGCGCTGGCGGCCTGGCGCCTGGGCATCGAGGATGAGACGGCCACCGCCCGCTACCGGACCGAGCCGGCCGTTGTGGGCGAGCTGGTGGTGACGGTGTCGGCTACCGGCAACCTTCAGCCCACCAACCAGGTGGACGTGGGCAGCGAGCTTTCCGGCATCGTGGAGGTGGTGTGCGTGGATGTGAACGATCAGGTGACGGAGGGTCAGGAGCTGGCCCGGCTCGATCTTTCAAAGCTTCGAGACGCGGTGGCCCGGTCCGAGGCCAACCTGGCCGTCGCCGAGGCCCAGGTGATCCAGGCAGAGGCCACGGTGGCCGAGGCGCAAGCGACCCTGTCGCGCTACAACCAGGTGGCAAGGCTGTCCGGCGGAAAGGTGCCCTCCAAAAGCGAGATGGACACGGCCAGGGCCAACCTCAAACGGGCCGAGGCAAACGCGGCCGGGGCCCGGGCCGGAGTGGTCCAGGCCCAGGCCAATCTGCAATCCGAAAAGACCGATCTGTCCAAGGCCAGCGTCCGCTCCCCCATCAACGGCGTGGTGCTGGACCGGCAGGTGGAGCCGGGCCAGACAGTGGCCGCCTCCTTCCAGGCCCCGGTGCTATTCACCCTGGCCGAGGACCTGACGAAGATGGAGCTTCAGGTGGATGTGGACGAGGCCGACGTGGGCCAGGTGCAGGCAGGCCAGTTGGCCACCTTCGGCGTGGATGCGTGGCCCGGGCGACGGTATGCCGCGGTGATCGAGCGGGTGGGCTACGGGGCGCGGGAAAAGGACGGGGTGATCTCCTATCCCACCGTGCTGGCGGTGCGAAACGATGACCTGTCCCTGCGGCCCGGCATGACCGGCTCCGCCGAGATCACCACCCTGACTCGGGAAAACGCCCTGCTGGCGCCCAACGCCGCCCTGCGCTTTTCGCCGCCGGAAGCGGCGGGGGCGCCACGGACGCGATCGGGCGGCGGCGTGCTTACCCGGCTGTTTCCCAGGCCGTCCCGCCGGGGGCGGGAAAGACAGATGCCGGCGGCCGGCGGCGCCCCGCGCGTGTGGGTTTTGCGGGACGGCGCGCCGGTTGCCGTCGATGTTCAGACGGGGGCCACAAACGGCCGCGTGACCGAAATCACCGGCGGAGCGCTGGAGCCAGGCATGCCCCTGATCACCGAGGCCCTGGGCGGCGCCTCATGAGCCGGGCGCCGCTCATCCGGCTTTCCGGGCTGACCCGAACGTATGGCCGGGGCCCGGCCGCCTTCAAGGCGCTCAAGGGGATCGACCTGACCATCCGGCGGGGGCAGTTCGTGGCTGTCATGGGGCCCAGCGGGTCGGGAAAATCGACGGTAATGAACATCCTCGGATGCCTGGACACGCCCACCAGCGGAACCTATGAATTCCAGGGGGTGCCCGTGGAGCGGCTCGACCGGAATCAGCGGGCGCTGCTCCGGCGGCATTTTCTGGGCTTTGTGTTTCAGGGGTTCAACCTGCTGGCCCGGACCACGGCGCTGGAAAACGTGGAGCTGCCCCTGATCTATCGGCGCGAGCCTTCGGCCGCGCGGCATGCCGCGGCCCGGGCGGCCCTGGCCCAGGTGGGGCTGGAGGGGTGGGACCATCATGCGCCGTCGGAGCTTTCCGGCGGTCAGCAGCAGCGGGTGGCGATTGCCCGGGCCATTGTGACCCGGCCCGCCGTTTTGCTGGCGGACGAGCCGACAGGCAACCTGGACAGCCGGACCAGCCAGGAGATCATGGAGCTGATCGGAGCCCTGAACCGGGAGCGGGGGATCACGGTGATCATGGTAACCCACGAGCCGGACATGGCGCGGTATGCGGGGCGGGTGGTGCGGTTTATGGATGGCCGGGTGGATGGCGGTCATAGTGGAAAGGCTGAATCGGAAGGGGAAAATTGATGTTCTGGAATACCCTGCTTCTGGCGCTGCGCGCCATTCGGCGCAATCTGATGCGCTCGTTTCTCACCGTTTTAGGGATTGTGATCGGGGTGGCGGCCGTTATCACCATGGTAACGGTGGGCAACGGGGCCACGAAATCGGTTTCGGATCAGATCGCCGGCATGGGCAGCAACCTGATCATCATGATGCCGGGGCAGCGGTTCGGG
>JAABTE010000130.1 GCA_011390035.1 Desulfobacteraceae bacterium
TGATGGTGCAGGGGCGCCATTCGGAAAATCCGCCGGCCGTGGGTCATCTTGAAAAAGCCGACCTGAAAGATCACCGAGAGCACCTCGATGACGAACAGCCCGCCCACCAGGATCAGCAGGATCTCCTGCTTGGCCACCACAGCCACCGCCCCCAGTGCCCCGCCCAGAGACAGGGAGCCCACATCCCCCATGAAGACCTGGGCCGGGTAGGTGTTGAACCACAAAAACCCGAGCCCTCCCCCCGCCAGCGCCCCGCAGAAAACGGTGATCTCGCCGCTGCCGGCGACATACGGAATCTGAAGGTAATCGGCGATCTTCACATGGCCCGCCGCGTAGGTGAAGACCATGTAGGCCACCGCCGCGATGATCATGGGGCCGGTTGCCAGCCCGTCCAGCCCGTCGGTCAGGTTCACGGCGTTGGAGGTGCCCACGATCACAAAGGCCGCGAACAGCAGATAGCCCCACCCCAGGTCCGGCGCCACGTTCTTGAAGATGGGCACGGTGAGCCGGGTGTCGAACTCGGGGTCGAGCATTAAAATGCCGCACGCCACCAGGGCCACCAGGCACTGGAGCAGAAACTTGTCCCTGGCGCCCAGGCCCTTGTTGCGCTTTTTCACCTGCATCAGGTAATCATCGATGAAGCCGATGGCGCCGTAGGACAAGGTGATGGCCAGAATCATCCAGATGTAGCCGTTGGTCAGGTCAGCCCAGAGCAGGGTGGCCACCGAGATGGCGAACAGGATCAGCGTTCCGCCCATGGTTGGGGTGCCGGCCTTCTGGTAATGGGAGGCGGGCCCCTCTTCCCGGATGTACTGGCCGATCTGCATCATCCGCAGCCGCCGAATCATCCACGGCCCCAGGAAAAAGCAGATGAGAAAGGCCGTGAGCGCCGCGTATATGGTCCGGAACGTGATGTACCGGAATACATTGAATATCGAAAAGCTCGCATGGAGCGGGTAAAGCAGGTGATACAGCATCGATTGACTTCAGGTTCGTTTAAGCGCTTGATGTCGGAATTCATTTTCCGCAGGCGGCTAAATCGCTTCCTGTTCCTTTTCTTCCGTTGCAAAATGTTGGATCAAATAGCGGACCACGCGCTCCATGGCCATGGCCCGCGAGCCCTTCACCAGGGCCCAGTCTCCGGGCCGCAACAGGGCGGCCAACCCCTCGCCGGCCGCCTCATGGGTGGCTTCATGCATCCGGGCCGGGTCCATGCCCGCGCCCCGGGCGCCCTCGATTACGGCGCCTGAAAACCGGCCCACCGCGAAAAGCCCCGAAACGCCCGCCGCCGCCGCCGCCGCCCCCACCTCCGCGTGAAGGCGCTCTGCGGCGTCGCCCAGCTCGTACATGTCGCCCATGGCAACAAATCCCCGGCCCGCTCCCTTTAACTGCCCCAAAGTGGCAAGGGCCGCCTTCATGGAGCCGGGATTGGCGTTATAGGTGTCGTCCATGAGACGCGCCCCGTTTCCCAGGCGAATCAGGTTCATACGCCCGGCCACAGGCCGGAACGCGGCCAGCCCGGCGGCGATCTCGGCACCGGAAAGGCCCATGAGCGCTCCCGCCGCAGCGGCCGCCAAGGCATTTGATATCATAAAACGGCCGGTGACCGCAAGATGGACGGGCACCCTTTCTCCCTGAACCCGAAGGGTAAAGGTGGTTTGATCTTCGGTGGACTCGATGGCTTCCGCCCCAACATCGGCGGCATCGCCCAGCCCGAAAAGGGTCACCGGCCGATCCAGCTTTCCGGCCAGCTCCATCAGCAGGGGGTCGTCGGCGTTCAGCGCCACCCGGCCCTTGGGGGAAAGCTCGGTCAGCAGCTCGGCCTTGGCGTCCCGAATCCGCTCCAGGGAGCCCAGCCGACCGATGTGGGCCGGGCCGAT
The DNA here is from genome assembly GCA_011390035.1 of Desulfobacteraceae bacterium. Taxonomy (GTDB): domain Bacteria; phylum Desulfobacterota; class Desulfobacteria; order Desulfobacterales; family JAABSP01; genus JAABTE01. The sequence goes on from JAABTE010000130.1 coordinate 1,881, forward strand.
GTTGGTGATCACCCCGATATCCGGCCTGCAGATGCGGGCAAGGCGTCCGATCTCGCCCGGCGCGTTCATGCCCAGCTCCACCACGGCCCATTCGTGGGCCGGGGCAAGGGCCAGCAGGGTGAGGGGCAGGCCGATGTGATTGTTAAAGTTGCCCTGGGTGGAAAGAGCGCGGAAGCGGACCTCGGCCACGGCGGTGGTCATGGCCCGGGTGGTGGTCTTGCCGTTGGAGCCGGTGATGGCCGCAACGGCCGCCGAAGACGTGTTTCTGCGATGGGCGGCCAGTTGGCCCAGGGCCTCTGTGGTGTCCGCCACGGCGGCCCGGAAGACAGGAGCGCCCGACGCATCCGCGCCGGGAGCGGCATGGGCCGCGTCATGGGCCACCAGCAGGCCGGCCGCCCCCTTTTCCACGGCGTCTTTTAAAAAAACATGGCCGTCCAGGCGCTCGCCCCGGATGGCCACGAACAGTTCCCCCGGCCGGAGCCGCCGCGAGTCGATGCAGACGCCGGAAAAGCGCGCCTCGCCGTCGCCTCCCAGCAACCGTCCCCCCGCGGCCGACAACACCTCGCCGCCTGTCCATGGCAACGGCTTTTCCATGCTTCACCCCGCTTTTTTCATCGCCATCGACAGCGCCGCCCGCGCCTCCGCCCGGTCGTCGAAATCGATGGTCCGATCCTTCAGGACCTGATAGGTTTCATGCCCCTTGCCCGCAATGAGCACCACATCCCCCGGCGCGGACGCGGCAATGGCCAGCCGGATGGCCCGCCGCCGGTCCGGCTCCACCGCGCAGGCGCGGGCGGCGCAAGCCAGAGCTTCCGGCACGGCCGACAGCCTTTCGGGCCTCGGGGCGTTTTCGACGGCCGATTCGATGGAAACCGGCGGCCCCTCCTGTCCTCGCGGCGCATCACGGCTCGCATCGGCCATGGCCTCGATGCCCGCCAGGATGTCGTCGATGATGGCAAGGGGCGCCTCGCTCCGCGGGTTGTCGGAGGTGACCACCGCCACATCCGACAGGGCGGCGGCAATGCGGCCCATGAGCGGCCGCTTGGCCCGATCCCGGTCGCCGCCGCATCCGAACACGCTGATGATCCGTCTTCCGGCCAGTGGCCGGAGGGCGCTCAACACGTTGCCGAGGGCATCCGGAGTATGGGCGTAATCCACGAAGACAAAGCGGTCTCCGGCCTCGGGGATCGGCTCCAGCCGGCCGGGCACGGCGCCCATGGATGCAATGCCTTCGGAGATGGCAGACGCCGGCAGCCCCAGGGCAACCCCGGCGCCGGCGGCGCACAGCAGGTTTTCCACGTTGTGCCGGCCGATCAGCGGCGTCCGGAACGGCGCCTTCCCGCCGTCCGGCAGGTGGATGATTCCGGCCAGCCCGTCCAGGTCGTTCCGATCGATCCGGGGCCAGAGGCCATTTTCGGCATCGGTTCCCACCGTGATGATCCGGCCGGTCAGTTCCCGCGCCAGCCGCTCGCCCGCCGGATGATCCCGGTTGATCACCGCCACGCCCCGATCCGGGTCAAGGTGCCGGGTGAACAGCCGGCGCTTGCAGTCCAGATAGGCCTGCATGTCCGGGTGGTAGTCGAGGTGGTCCTGGGTCAGGTTGGTGAAGATCCCAACATCGAATCTGCACCCGTCCAGCCGGTGCCGGTCCAGGGCGTGGGAGGAGGCCTCCATGGCCACATGGGTCACGCCGTCGGCACGCATCCGGGCCAGAAGGGCCTGAAGGTCCGCCGCCTCCGGGGTGGTCATGGGGGCGGCGGCCGCCTGATCCGCCCACCGGTAGCTGATGGTGCCGATCACCCCGGTTTTCAGGCCGGCGGCGGCCATCATTTGTTCCACCAGATAGGTGACGGTGGTCTTGCCGTTGGTGCCGGTAACGCCCACAAGGGTCATGTGGGCGGACGGATCGCCGTAAAAATGGGCCGCGATGGCCGCCAGTGCCCGGCGGGTGTCCGGCGCCGTCAGGACGCAAGCTACCTCTGCATCTACCTTGGGCGCGGCAACATTCAGCCGCCCCGCCTGAACCACAATCGCCCGGGCGCCCCTGGCAACGGCGTCCTGGATATAGTCATGCCCATCGGCCTTCAGCCCCGGCACGGCCACGAACAGCCCGCCCGGCCGCGTCGCGTCGGACCGGTGATGCAGGGACTCGATGACGATCCCTTCCGGCAAGGCCCCTCCGGCCCAGGCGCAAAGGCCCTTTTCAATCAAATCCGTCAGTCGCATTCCAGAGGCGCTCTCCATAGGCTCAACCATTGTCGTTTTTGATCCGCGAGGCGGTCAACTGGTTGGGGCCGATGCGCGGGGGCACGTTCAGGTAGCTGAGGGCGCCATGGGCGATGGTCCTGAAAACCGGCGCCGCCACCAGCCCGCCATAATGGTCCCGCCCCGGATCATCGATCACCACCAGAATGGCCACCCGGGGATGGTCCGCCGGCGCGAACCCCACAAAGGAGGCAAGATACCTGCCCTGGGCATAGGCGCCATATTCATCGGCCTTGATGGCCGTGCCGGTCTTGCCGCAGACGTCATAGCCGGGCAGGGCCGCCCGGGTGCCGGTGCCGCCCGCCTCAACAGCGGCCAGCATCATCCGTTTGATCTCAAAGGCCGTGGCCGCCGAGACCGCCTGGCGCGCCTTGCGGGGGCCGAAGCGCTCAATGGCCCGCCCCGCCGCGTCGGTGATGGCCGAGACGATATAGGGCCGCATCAGTACGCCGTCGTTGGCGATGGCGCTCACGGCGGTAACCAACTGAATGGCAGAAACGGATATCCCGTGGCCGTAGGAAATGGTGCCGGTGTTTATCCGGGACCACCGGTTAAAGGGCACCAGGCTCCCGATGGTCTCGCCCGGGCAGTCGATGTCCGTTTTTTCGCCGAAACCGAAGGCCCGCAGCCCCCGGTACAGGGCCTCGGGGCCGATGGTCTCGCCCACCTTCACCGCCCCTATGTTGCTTGAATGCTTTATGACCTTTTCCAGGGTCAGCCACCCGTGGGGCGTGGTGTCGTGAATGGTGTCCTCGCCGATGGAGTAGTTGCCGTTTTCGCAGAAAAAGATGGTGTCCGGCCCGCATCCGCCGAACTCCATGGCCGCCGCGGCGGTGAAGATCTTGATGGTGGAGCCCGGCTCGAAGGGATCGGTGACGGCCCGGTTGCGCCACAGATTCCGGTCGAACTTGGCAAAATCGTTGGGGTTGAAGAAGGGGTAATGGGAAAGGGCCAGCACGCCGCCCGTGGCCGGGTCCATAACGATGGCCATGCCGGAGGTGGCCGCCGACCGCGCCACCCCCTCTTCCAGGGCCTTGTCCGCCATGTACTGGATGGTCTGATCGATGGTCAGCACGATGTTGTGGCCACTGTATTCGGGCGTGGCCATCCGGTTGAGGCCGAAGCCCCGGCCCAGGGCGTCCTTGAGCAGGGTGAAGCTGCCCGCCCGGCCCCGCAGCCAGGTGTCGTAATAAAACTCGATCCCCTCCAGCCCCCTGCCGTCGATGCCGGTGAACCCCAGCACCTGGGCGGCCAGGGCCCGATGCGGGTAAAATCGGCTGTGCTCCGGAATAAAATCGATGCCGTCGAGTTTCAGCGCCCGAACCGCCTCGGCCTGCCGGGGGGACGCCTGCCGCTTGATCCAGACAAAGGAGCGGTTCGATGTCAGCCGCCGCCGCAGCGTGACCGGATCCACATCAAGGGCGTGGTTGAGGGCGACAGCGGCCGCTTCGGGCCGGCCGGCGCGGGCCGGATAGGCGGCAATGGAGGTTACATCTATGCTCACGGCCATCTCCCGGCCCGCGGCGTCCTGGATGCTGCCCCGGCGTCCCTGCACCTCCAGGTCTTTTTCATACTCCACGGCGGCCTTGGCCGAGAGCCACGGCCCGCGATACACCTGAAGATAGATGGCCCGGGCCCCGATGACGGCGAACACCAGCGCGAATACGCCCCAGAGGCAGGCGATGCGGAAGCGGCGCCGGTTGATCTCGGCCTTCATTGAGTTCCGCCTTTCTCTAATAACGCCGTCATAGGGTCACCCATCATGGGATATTCCGTCATGGGATAACTAGGATCACCCATCATGGGACATTCCATCATGGGATATTCCGTCACGGGATAACAATGGTCTGTTCCGGGCCCGGCGTGCGCAGGCCCAGCCGGGTCCTGGCGATATGGGAGATGCGCTCGGGGGATTTGAGCCGCGCCAGCTCGATCTTCAGCTCGCTTTGCAGCACTGTGAGCTTCCGGTGGCGATCGGTCTCGCTTGAAATCTCATACCCCACCCGGACGCACTGAACCCGGCACCAGGTATAAAACAGCAACTGGCCGATGAAGACGCACAGGATCAGCGCCCATATGGCGGTCAGCTTCACGCCCCTGTATTTGGCGGCCATTGCCGTCAGCATGTCATCCGATCCTGGTCATCCGATCCTGGTCATCCGATCTTTATCATCCGATTCGGGTCATTCGATTCGGGTCATTCGATTCGGGTCATTTGATTCGGGTCATCCGATCTTTTCAGCCGCCCTCAGCCGGGTGGAGCGGGCCATGGGGTTGTTCTGAATCTCCGCGGCGGTCGGTGTCAATGCCTTTCGGGTCAGCAGCCGCAAAACGGGCCGCTTGCCGCAGACGCATCGGGGAATCCGGGGCGGACAGTCGCACCCGGCGGCCAGCGCCCGCAGGGAATGCTTGACGATCCGATCCTCCAGGGAATGAAAGGCCAGCACACAGATCCGGCCGCCCGGCGCCAGCACCGAGGCGCCGTTTTCCGCCATCACCTCGTCCATGAAGGTCCGCAGTCGCTCCAGCTCCCGGTTGACCGCGATGCGCAGGGCCATGAAGACCCGCGTGGCCGGATGTATTCTTTCCCGGCCGCCGCCCGGCGCCGCGTCCCGGACCAGCTCCGCCAGTTGGCGGGCGGTGCGGATGGGCGTTTTTTCCCGAGCCATCGCGATCCGGCGGGCGATGCGGCCGGCGTGGCGCTCCTCGCCGTATTCTGAAAAGATCCGGCGCAGCTCCCCCGGGTCTGCCCCGTTTATAATGTCCGCCGCCGTTTGCTCCCCGGCCGCGTTCATCCGCATGTCCAGCGGCTCGTCCGCCATGAAGCTGAACCCCCGGCCACTCTCCCGGATCTGGTGAAGCGACAGCCCCAGATCCAGCAGAATGCCATCCACCGAGGCGATCCCGAGCCCGTTGAGGATCTGCGGCAGGGCGGTGAAGCTGTCGTGGAACAGCCGGACGCCGTCCCCGTACTCGGCCAGGGCCAGGCGGGCGTTGTCCACCGCGTCCATGTCCTGGTCGATGCCTATGAGCAGCCCGCCGGGCATGATCCCGGAAAGAATCCGCCGGGCATGGCCCGCGCCTCCGAGGGTGCCGTCCACATAGATCCCGCCGGGCCGGCAATTCAG
>JAABTE010000131.1 GCA_011390035.1 Desulfobacteraceae bacterium
GGGGGTCGGGGGGAGGGGTCAGTTCCCTCGCCAGCGCCACGAACTCCCCCACCGTCAACGTCTCCGCCCGCCGGTTCGGCGCGATCCCCGCCGCCTCCAGCGCCCGCGCCGCCCCGGCCCCGTCCAGGTCCAGCCCGCCCCCAGACAGCGCGTTCCGGAGCGTCTTTCGCCGCTGACCGAAGGCGGCCTTGATCACCCGGAACATGAAGCGCTCCTCGTCCGGGGAAAGGATCGTTTCCGGCCGAAACCGGATCTCCACCACCTTCGAATCCACCTTGGGACGGGGAAAAAAGCCGGCCGCGGGCAGGGTTGCCAGGGGGCGGATGTCGGCGCAGTACCGCAGCATGGCCGTCAGCCGGCCGTAGTCCCGGCCGCCCGGCTCGGCGCAAAGGCGCTCGGCCATTTCCTTTTGAAACATCAGCACGGCCCGGCGCACCCCCCGCCGGGCTTCAATCAGCCGCACCACGATCTGAGACGAGATGTGATAGGGCAGGTTGCCCATCACCACCAGGCCGTCCGCGGCGGCCCGGGCCGCCCGGTCGATGGGGTACCTGAGAATATCGGCCCCGATGATCCAGAAATTCCGGGCGCCGCCGGCCAGAAGCTCCGTTCGCAGCAGGCCCAGCAGGCGCTTGTCCGTGTCCAGGGCGATCACCCGCCCGGCGGCCAGGGCGATGGGAACCGTCAGCGCCCCCAGGCCCGCGCCGATTTCCAGCACCGTGTCCGTTTTGGCCAGGCCCGCCCGCGCAACGATCATCCGGGCGACCCCCGGGTCCGACAGGAAGTTCTGGCCCAGGCTCTTTTTGGCCCGCAGATCCCATACCGTCAGCAGTTGTCTTGGAGAAGTCATTTTGTTTTTTCTTTACTAGCAGCATAAAATAATGTAGTTTTTATAAAAGGCCGGAAACACCCACAGCTCATCGGAGGAGGGAAGCGATCCACGCCATGACCAGACGGAAAAAAAAGCCGATCAGTTTCGACGCCATGGTCAAATTCTTCATGCAGACCTACAACATCCCCACCAAGCGCGACATTGACAAGCTGGCCAGCCGGCTGGATCACCTGGAGCAGCTCATCCTCAAGACCTCCGAATCCGTGACCCTGGTGGCGGAAGGAAAGGGCGGTCGGGTCAAATCGCCGGCGGCCATGTCCGCCCAGGACACCGTGGTGGAGGTGGTGGCCGGCTTCAAGGACGGGGTGGGGTTCAGTGAGATCCACGACCGCACCGGATACGAGGAGAAGAAGCTGCGCAACATCCTGTTCCGCCTCACCAAGCTCAACCGCGTCGCCCGGAAGGAACGGGGGATCTATTATACTCCCTGACCCCATCCGCGCCATCCCGCCGTCCCGTTCCGTGAACCGCAACCTTGTTATTATAAGGGAGGAGTCGCCCCATGTCCAATAACACCGATCCGAACAACCCCGCCATCCGGCCCGGCGACGCCATGGGCGATCATAAGGTTTTACGGGTGGCGCCGCTCACCCATGTCAACGCCTTCTTCTACGAGCTGGAACACGGCCCCACCGGCGCCCGCCACGCCCACATCAGCCGGGCGGACCGGGAAAACACCTTTGCCGTGGCCTTTAAAACCGTTCCGCGGGATTCCACCGGCGTTGCCCACATCCTCGAGCACACCGCCCTGTGCGGATCGGAAAAGTACCCGTTGCGGGACCCGTTTTTTTCCATGATCAAGCGGAGCCTGAACACCTTCATGAACGCCTTCACCGCGGCCGACTGGACCATGTATCCTTTTTCCACCCAGAATGAAAAGGATTATTACAACCTGATGGACGTCTATCTGGACGCGGCCTTCTACCCCCGGCTGGACCGGCTCAGCTTCAAGCAGGAAGGGCACCGGCTGGAGATCGAGGGGGACGGCGGCAACGGCAATGGCGGGGATTTCAAGCTGGCTTACAAGGGCGTGGTCTATAACGAGATGAAGGGCGCCATGTCCTCGCCGGACCAGGTGATGGGCCGGGCGATGATGCGGGCGCTCTTTCCGGACACCACCTACGGGCACAACTCCGGCGGCGACCCGGAGCGCATCCCGGCCCTGACCCACCAGGGGCTGGTGGAATTTCACCGGTATCACTACCACCCCAGCAACGCCTTTTTCTACACCTACGGTGACCTGCCCCTGGCCCGGCACCTGGAGTTCATCACGGAAAAGGCGCTCTCCCGCTTCGATCGCATCCAGCCGGGAACGGACGTGCCCGCACAGCCCCGCTGGGCGGCGCCCCGGGAGGCGACCTGCCCGTACCCCTTCGATCCGGACGAGGACCCCGCCAAAAAGCACCAGGCATGCCTTGCCTGGCTTACGGCGGACGTGAAGGACGCCTTCGAGGTGCTGTCCCTGGCGCTTCTGGAGGACATCCTGCTTGGCAACGCCGCCTCCCCCCTGCGGAAGGCCCTGCTGGAATCGGGCCTCGGCTCGGCCCCGTCGGACGGCGCCGGGTATGTGTCGGATTACCGGGACACGGTCTTTGCCGCGGGCCTGAAGGAGACGGCCGAGGCCGACGCCCCCAAGATCGCCGACCTGATACTGGACACCCTGACCGGCCTGCGAAACGGCGGCATCGACCGGCGGCTGATAGAATCGGCCCTGCACCAGGTGGAGTTTCACCGGCGGGAGGTGACCAACTCGCCGTATCCTTACGGCCTGAAGCTCTTCCTCTTCTTTTCCGGGGCCTGGTTTCACGGCGCGGACCCGGCCCGGACCCTGATGTTCGACGAGGACATCGAAACAATTCGCAGGGCGGTGGACGCCGGCGGGTTTTTCGAGGAGCGCATCGGCCGCTATCTTCTGGACAACCCCCACCGGGTCCTCTTCCGCCTGGCGCCGGACCAGCAACTGGAGCGGGAGCGAAACCGCTGCGTGGCCGAGGAGCTGGACCGCGTGAAATCCGGGCTCGGCCCGGCGGACATCGCGGCCATCCGCGCCGACATGAAGGCCCTGGCCGAGCGGCAGGACGCGCCGGAGGACCCCTCGGCCCTGCCCACGCTGGAGCTGTCCGACATCTCGCCGGATGTGCCCCGAATGGCCCCCGCCGAGGGCGGCCCCGACGCGCCCGTGACGCTTTACCGCCAGCCCACCTCCGGCATCTTTTATTTCACCGGCGCCTTCGGCGCCAGCGCCATCCGGGACCGGTTGAGCCCCCTGCTGCCCTTTTTCTGCTACGCCGTCTCCCGCATGGGCACCCGCCGGCGGGATTACGCGGAGATGGCCCGGGAGCTGGCCACCCATACCGGCGGCCTCGGGCTGGGCGCCAACGCCCGCACCCGGTTCGACGAGGGCGGAACCTGCCTGTCCTTTATCACCTTTTCGGGCAAGTCCCTGTCCCGAAACGTGGAGAAGATGTTCGACCTGATGGCCGAGCTGATCCTGGAGCATGACTTTAACGACCTGGCCCGGCTCAGGCACCTGCTCATGGAGTATCGCTCGGGCCTTGAGTCCATGGTGGTACACAACGGCCACCGGCTGGCCATGTCCCTGGCCTCCCGGAATTATTCCCGGTCCCACGCCCTGGGGGAGGTCTGGGGCGGGGTGCATCAGTTCCGGGCCATCAAGGATCTGGTCCGGAACATCGACAACCGGGGGCTGGAGAACCTGGCCGGCGACCTGTTCGCCATCGGCCGGCAGTTGTTCGCCGCCGGCAACCTGAAGATGGCCCTCATCGGCGAGCAGGAGGACCTGGACCGGGCGGAGCGGAAGGCGGCGGATCTCACCTGCGCCATGCCCACCGGCGGCCTTTCCGGATTCGACCCCCCCGCCATCGATCTTGGCCCCAGCCCCCTGCGGGAGGGCTGGCGAACCACCACCGCCGTCTCCTTTGTGGCCCAGGTGTTCGAAACGGCGCGCATGTCCCATCCGGACGCCCCGGCCCTGGGGGTGATCGCAAAGCTGCTGCGCTCGCTGTACCTGCACCGGGAGATCCGGGAAAAGGGCGGCGCCTACGGCGGCTTTTCCATCTTCAATCCGGAAGACGGCCTGTTCGCCATGGCCTCCTACCGGGACCCGCACATCGCCAACACCCTGTCCGTGTTCCGGGGTGCGGCGGATTTCATCCGGTCCGGCGGCTACTCCGACGCGGACATCAAGGAGGCCATCCTCCAGATCTGCTCGGACATGGACAGGCCGGACCCTCCGGGGCCGGCGGCCCGGAAAGCCTATTACCGGATGCTCCTGTCCCTGTCGGACGCGGACCGGAAGGGATACAAGGCCCGGCTGCTTGAAATGGACCGCAAGCGGGTGGCCGAGGCGGCGGAGCGGTATTTCAGCGCCCTGTCGGACGCCTCCGTGGCGGTCATTTCCGGCGGCGAGCAATTGACGGCGGCCAATGGCGGGGATCTGCCCGGCGGGCCGCTGTCCCTTTATGCCATTTGATATTTCGAGTTGGATAAACCCTTTACAACGAATGCAAACATGAAAGGAGAAAGCCGATGAACGCAAGCGAGCTGGAACGCAAGGACGTGATCGAGATTGCCGAGGGGCTGCGCCTGATCGAAGAGGGCGTGGAGCGGATACAGAAGGTGATGCGGGACAGGAAGATCAAATCGATCCAGGAGATCGCCAGCAGCCTGATTCCCATCTTCAAGCAGGATGAGGACCAGTTGAGCGAGGAGGTGCTAAAGCATCTCCAATAGGTTCCCGGGAAAGGCAGGGGATGATTCTTAGTCCTTGACTCTCATTCACAAAATTTATATAAATTCAAAGATGATCGGAGATCCGCCGGCGGCGCAATGGAATCCTCACCCGTCAAGGTGCCCAGAATTTGAAGACCATTCTCGTTGTGGATGATGACAAGATGATCCTCCGTTTTGCCAGCGAGGCGCTTGGCAAGGACGGGAGGGGCTATCGCGTGAAGACCGCCCTCAATGGCAAGGAGGCGCTGGAGGCGCTGGGGAGCGCGCCGGTGGATCTGGTGCTGACGGATCTGAAGATGCCGGTGATGGACGGCTATGAGTTGCTCAGTCATATGAGCAGCCGCCATCGGGACATTCCGGTGATCGTGATGACCGGATACGGCTCGCCGGAGATCGCCCGCCAGCTCGAGAGCAAGGGCATCCGCCACTACATTGAAAAGCCCTTTGAGCTGCAGACCCTCAAGGGCAAGATCGACGATGTCTTCAGCGCCGGCTCAAAGGGCTATATCCACGGCTTCACGCTGGCCAACTTCCTTCAGGCCGTGGAGGTGGAGGAAAAGACCATCACCCTGCGCATCACCTCCAGGGGCCGGATCGGCTATCTGCACCTTCACCGGGGCGCCCTGGTGGACGCGGATACCGAGGAGTTCAAGGGCGAGCCGGCCGCCCTGGAGATCCTGTGCTGGGACGACCCGCAGATCGAGATGCAGGGGCTGCGCTCGAAAAAGCGCACCATCCATAGCGGGCTGATTCAGATCCTGCTGGAGGCCTCCCGCAGGAAGGACGAGGCCGGAGCCCTGCCGCCGTCATCGGAGCATCAGTTGCGCCAGGCGATCTTTCAGGCCGAGGCCCATCGCTTCAAGGATGCCCAGAAGAGCCTGGCCGTCTTTTTGAAGGAAAATCCCCGCAGCCCCAAGGGTTGGCTCTGGTATTCCCGGATCATCGCCAACGTCAAGTCCATCGAGGCCAGCCTCTCCAACGCGGCCAAGCTGGCCCCCGGCGATCCGGTGGTGATGGCCGAGATGGAAAAGCTCAAGCGGGTCCAGCCGGATCTGGGGGAGGGGTCCATCCGGCGGTGCCCCTTCTGCTGGGCGCCCGCGGCGGCAAAGGCGGCGCGGTGCGCCAACTGCCGGGGCCACATGATCTTACACGAGGGCTTTTTCAGCGCCCCCCTGGAGGCGGACAAGGAAGTGATGGAAAAGGCCATCGAGCGCTACACCCGGGTGATCGGGCGGGAGATCAACATCCACGCCCACTACTATCTGGCCCTGGCGCATCTGAACCTGGCCAGGTGGGAGCGGGGGTTGAACCTGTTTCACAAGACGGTCAACCTGGCCCCGGACCGCAAGGCCCTTGCGGACCAGCTTCGCATGCTGCTCAACCACATGGCCTCGGTGGAAACGGACGCGGCCCCGGCGCCGGAAACGCCGCCGGCCCGCGCCCCCGCCGAGGAGGGGGCGCGCAAGCGGGTGCTGGTGGTGGAGGACAGCCCCACCACCCGCAAGGTGATCACCATCACCCTGGGCCAGCAGGGATACGAGGTTATCGAGGCCCGGGACGGGCTTGAGGCCCTCAGCAAGCTCAACGAGGGCCAGCCGCATCTGATCCTGCTGGACATCGTGCTGCCCAAGATGGATGGATACAAGATATTGGAGATCATCCGGAAGAACGCCCTTTTCAAGCATATCCCGGTGATCATGCTCACCAGCAAAGACAGCATGATCAGCAAGTGGAAGGGGCGCCTGGCCGGTTCCACGGCCTATCTGACCAAGCCTTTCGATCCCCGGCGGCTGGTGGCCACGGTTCGAAAACATATCGCGTAAGGCGCTTTTGATGCGTGCTGACGCAACTGTTGTCGAGGAGGAGGGATGCCCAGGGTGAAGCTGCTGGTGGTGGATGACAGTCCCACCCATCTGAAAATCGCGAGCCGGCCTCTTGAGGAGCAGGGCTACGAGGTGATCACGGCCGCCGACGGCGAGGAGGCGCTGGCCAAAGCGGGGGCCGAGCGGCCGGACGTGATCGTTCTGGACGTGATCATGCCCCGGCTGAACGGCTTTCAGGTCTGTCGGCAGATCAAGAACTCGCCGGCGCTGCGGCACATCAAGGTGTTGCTGCTCACCAGCAAGAGCCAGGAGAGCGACCGGTTCTGGGGCAAGAAACAGGGGGCGGACGCCTATATGACCAAGCCCTTCACCGATGACCAGCTCATCAAGGCCGTGGCCGATGTGCTGGGAGGGCGCGCATCATGATGCGCGCGGCCCGATGGGAGGCGGAAGCGCCGGCAGAACCGCCGGCAGAACCGCCGGGAAAAGGGCTGGGAAAAGCGCTGGCGAAACCGCCGGGAGAACCGCCGGCGGAGGCTATAAATGACGCCCGAGAGGCGGGGAGGGATGCCATGGGGCGGGATGAGGCGGACCGAGAGAACATATCTCGGGAAAATGGGATGGACAGGGAGGCATCGGCGCCGCCGCTGGAGGCGCTGGTGGAACAGATCGACCGGGACATGCGGAGGGCCGCGGCCGATGAGCCGGCCCGGGAGGCGCCCTCCCCCGAGGCGGGGCTGCCCGGTCGGCTCATCCAGTACGTCCGCTTCGCCCTGGGG
>JAABTE010000132.1 GCA_011390035.1 Desulfobacteraceae bacterium
CCACCACATGGGGCACGGTCAGGTTGAGGCCGGCCCCGGTGAAGCCGGGCAGGTCCTCCACGTTGGTGTCGCTGCGGACGAATACGCCGTAGCTGCCGTCCGGCCCGAAGGCGCGGGCCATGGCCGCCGTCAGCGGCCCCCGGTATTCGGGGGGCAGCCGCAGGCCGGCGATCCTGTCTCGCAGAAGGCTGAGGAATCCGTCTATAAAAGCCTCGTCGCCCGAGCGGCCTTGGGCCATTTCGGCGTATCGGGCGCTCATCCATTGCCAGATGGAGGGGCCCTCTGGCCGGCCCGGGTCCATGGGCAGGTCCAGCATCCGTCTATAGACGCCGAAGGGAATGGCGATGCCCGGCGCCACCGCCTCCGGAAAATGGTGTTGCAGTTCTCCGAGGTTGGCCGCCTTTGGCCCGGCGATCACCCCGCTGTCCCGGGCCCGGAGCCCGGAGAGGGCGATGGGCTCGGTTCGGGAAAGATCCAGCTTGTCCATGTCGGGCCGGACCAGGCCCTCCCCATCGCCCTCCGCCGGCCGGCCGGCGCCTTCGGAAAATACCGCGTCCCACTCGGGGCTGTCGGCCATCAGCCGGGCAACGCCCCCGGGGCTGACAGCCAGCACCACGGATTCACCTGCCCGCTCTCGGAGGCGGGGCCACAGGCGCCGGTCCACCGCCACGTTGGGGATGCCCAGGTTCCGGGCCAGCAGTTGCACATGGGACAGGGCGTTGCCCCGCCCTTCCGTAAGGATGCCCGACACGGGGGGAAGATCCCGGGTGGTGGCCGGAAGCAGATAGATGCCGTCCGGGCGCAGGGAAGACAGGTCCGTCCCCTCCGGCGGCGCCCGCAGAATCCCCCTGGCCAGCCCCGGGTTGAGCGCCCGCATCCCGCCGCCGGCCGACTCGCCGAAAAGGCGGCTTTCCACCCCCGATATCCGGCGGGCGTCGGCGGCAAGGGCGTCGATCATCTCGGCGGTGGTCAAAAGCGGGCTGCCGTGAAGCCGGTCGTGGATGAAGTTTCGGGCCTCCGGCGCGATGACGGAAAGTGTCCGCATGGGAATGGAAAAATAAAAGTCCAGGCCGCCCTGGCTCCAGGCGGACAGCCTGCTCAGGTATTCCGCCTCCCGGCGATAGACGACCGCGGCGGGGTCGGCCGTCAGCCGCCGGAGGCTCTCGGACAGGGCCCCCATGGCCCGCCCTCCGATAAAGCCCATGCCGTGGGCGCCGGCGATGCCGTCGGCCACCGCGTCCAGCCGGCGGCGGCGGTCCATCAGCCGCGTGTCGGCCAGCCAGGCTCCGCCCTGGCTGAAGATGCCCGATTCCAAGTCCAGGCTCAGGTCCATCAGGGCAAGGGCGTCCGCCGGCCCTCGCGCCTGGGCAAGGGCCACCCGGATGGCCGACATCAGCCGGCAGGCCGCCCCTGCCCGGGCCGCCGCCCCGGACGCTTCGTCAAGGCGTGAGACCCAGGAAGACAGGGCTGCGGCTACCTCCCGGTCCGACAGCTCCGAGAGGGTCTTTTTCGCCGCGCCGCCCAGGTCCGACACGGCGAAAACCGCGTCGATGGCCTCGGCCAGGGCCCTGTATTCGCCTGCCAGGCGGGGCTTGCCCTTCCGGGACGCATGGGTTCGCACCGCATCGGCGTCCGAGGGCTCGGGCAGCACGTGGATTTTGATCCTTATCGGTTCGAAGGCCGGGTCCTTTTCAGCAAGTTCCAGGGATTTTTGCCGCATCTCGGTCACCGGCTTCGTTTCGGCGCCATGGGGAATGAGGCGCGCCGCCTCCCGGAAAAGGGGAAAAAGGTCCGTTCGCCATTCGGGCCGCCCGGCCATGGCCAGCAGCAGCTTTCGGCCCCCCAGGGCCTCGTCTTCGGCCTGAAGCGAGCCGCGATAGTAGCGGCTCTGGCGAAAAATCCACCCGTCGTCCACCCGGATCAGGTATTTTTCCAGAAGCAGATGCGTCAGCCGCCGCCTGGCGTCGGCCTGACTCAGAAAGGCTTCCGGATCGATATCCGCCACCACGTTGGCGATAAAATATCCGGCCTTTCTCAATTGTCGTGTCTTTTCGCTCCACTGGCCGTGCTGGATGCCCCCGCCGTGAGCGGAGCAGCCCTGGTCCGGGGGCAGGATGGCACCGTCCTGGCAGAACCACCGCAGCCGCAGGAACGGCCCCCGGTGGCGGGACTTCATCTCGTCGATCCACTGGCGGGCCGTGGCCGAATCGATGGTCTCGGCGGCCTCGGCCGCGGCCGGGCCGAAAGTCAATCTTGCAATGGCGATACGCGCGCCGCGGGTTTGCGCGTCAATGACCGGCATTCGGCCGGCCGGCGGCGTCGGTATCCATATCAACGTCAACGGAAGCATGGCAAAAAGCCAGGCCAAGACGTTATAAACAAAATGGCCCCGCGGGTCGCCTTTCATGAGAAACCACCTTTCATGTCGCTGTTTTGGGCTTGTGGGGCGAAACACATATACGCCCTTGAATTATTTAATGTTATTATCCCTTCGGGGAAAATGGGGTGACAACCGTATCTTGGAAGGGGCGGCGTGGTATTTTAGGGGCTTGGTTTTCCTTTAGGATTTGACTTTATCCGGCATTCTGATAGAAATATGATGCATGAGACATGAAGCGATCAACGACAAGTCGGAGCGGCCGGGCCGGTATGCGCTCTACTGGATGCAGGCCGCGCAGCGGGCGGACTGGAACCCGGCTTTGGATCTTGCCATCGGCGAGGCCGGCCGCCTCGGCCTGCCCGTGGTCGTGGTCTTTGGCCTTACGGATCGCTATCCGGAGGCGGCCCTGCGCCACTATGTCTTCATGCTGGAGGGGCTGCGGGAGACGGCCCGGCGGCTTTCGGCGCTGGGCATTCCCCTGGCCGTCCGCCGGGGAGCGCCGGACGCCGTGGCCCTGGCGGCGGCGGATGACGCGGCCCTTGTGGTCTGCGACATGGGCCACCTGCGCCACCAGCGGCAATGGCGCCAGACCTTGGCCCGCAACGCTCCCTGCCGTGTGCTGGCCGTGGAAACGGAGGTGGTGGTGCCGGTGACTGTGGCCTCGGACAAGGCTGAATGGGCGGCCCGCACCTTCCGGCCCCGGATCCGCCGGCACCTGGACGCTTACCTGAGGCCGCCGCCGGGGCCGCTGGCGGGGCCGCTGGTGGGAGCGGCCCCGGCGCGGCCTGACCGGGGCCTTTCCGACGATTTTCCGGGGCTGGACCTGTCGGATATCGACGCGGTCCTTGCCCCCATGGCCATCGACCGGAGCATCCCAGCAGTGTCGGCCCATTTCACCGGCGGCGCCGGCGCGGCGGAGGCCCGATTCGCCGACTTTCTGAAACACCGGCTCCCCCGATACGCCGAGAACAGCAATCAGCCCCAGGCCGATGACATCTCCCGGATCAGCCCCTATCTGCACTTCGGCCAGATCTCGCCGCTGCGCCTGGCACTGTCGGCTCAGTCCTGCCCCCATGCCGGGGAGGCGGAAAAGGCGGCCTTTCTGGAGCAGCTCATAGTGCGGCGGGAGCTTGCCTTTAATTTCGTCCATTACAACCCGGACTACGACCGGTTCGCCGGCCTTCCGGCATGGGCCCGAAAAACCCTTTCAGAACACCGATGGGACGAGCGGCCGGCCATGTACGACGAGCGCGCGCTGGCCGCCGCCCGCACCCATGACCCATGCTGGAACGCCGCCATGACGGACATGCGGGAAACGGGCCATCTGCACAACTACATGCGGATGTACTGGGGCAAGAAGATCCTGGAGTGGTCCCCGGACCCGGAAACGGCCTTCAACGCGACCCTGGCCCTGAACAACCGGTACCTGCTGGACGGGCGGGACCCGAACTCTTACGCCGGCGTGGGCTGGATCTTCGGCCTGCACGACCGGGCCTGGGGAGAGCGGCCGGTTTACGGAAAGACGCGATCCATGACGGCCGCGGGCCTGAAGCGCAAGCGCGACATGGATGCATACATGCGGCTGGTGGCGGAGCGCACGGCGCTGTCCGGCGGCGCCGGCGGGCTGGGGGAGCGTGGCGATGGCTAACGCGGGGGATTTTCCCGATGGCCTTGCCGGCGGGGCAGGCATCGTCATCGTGGATGACAACCGGATGCTTCGGCAGGAGGCGGAAAAGCACCGCCGCGCCGCCAATAGCCTTCAGCGGGCCCAGCGCATCGCCCATATCGGAAGCTGGGAGATGGATCTGGGTTCCGGGCAGGTGGAGTGGTCAGACGAGGTCCACCGAATCTGCGGCCTTGGCGCGGAAGAGATGAACCGCATGAATATGGAGGATTTTCGCCAGCGGCTGGTGCCGCCACAGGATCAGCCCGCCTTCAAGTGGATGATCAAGCGCCTGGCCCGCTCCACGGCGCCCCACTCCCTGGAGTTTCGCATCATACGGCCGGACGGGGCGGTCCGGCATGTGTGGGTGGAGGGCGAGCCGGTGGAGGACGGGCCGGAAACGCCCCCGGGGCTTGCCGTGGGCATCCTTCAGGACATCACGGACCGGCAGCGGGCCGAGGCCTCCCTGCGCAAGTCCAAGCAGGAATGGGAGCGCACCTTCGACGCGGTGCCGGATCTTATCGCCATCCTGGACAAAGATTTCAGGATCATTCGGATGAACCGGGCCATGGCCCGGCGGCTGGGCGTGACAAAAACCGACGCGATCGGCCTTCAATGCCACCAGGTGGTCCACGGAATGGCGTCGCCGCCCCCCTACTGCCCCCACCAGAGGCTGCTGGCAGACGGCCTCGAACACCAGGTGGAAGCCATGGAGACGCGGCTGGGCGGCGACTACCTGGTCACTGCCTCCCCCATCCACGACGCGAAGGGCAGCCTGATCGGCAGCGTCCATGTGGCCCGGGACATCACCGAGCGCAAGAAGGCCGAGCGGGAGATGCGCCGCTACGCCGACGCCCTGGAGGCGGCCAAGGGAAAGGCCGAGGAGGCCAGCCGGGCTAAAAGCGACTTTCTGGCCAACATCAGCCATGAGATACGCACGCCCCTGAACGCCATCCTGGGGTTCAGCGAGATCCTGGTCGATATGGTCTCGGCCGAGCAGCAGAAGAACTACCTGAAAAGCATCCATTCCAGCGGGCACGCCCTGTTGAGCCTGATCACCGAGATCCTGGACCTGTCCAAGATCGAGGCGGGCCGGATGGAGATCCGTCCGGAGCCGGCCCACCTGGGCCAGTTGATGGATGAAATCCAGGACATGTTCCATCAAAAGGCCCGACAGAAGGGCCTCTGCCTCCGGATCGACCTTGACCCCGCCCTGCCCCGCCAGGTGGTGATGGACGCTGCGCGGGTGCGCCAGGTGCTGATCAATCTCATGGGAAACGCGGTCAAGTTCACCCCGACGGGCGCCGTCCGGGTGGCGGTTTATCACCGTCCGGCCCTCCCGGCGCCCACAACAGTCCGGGCCATTGATCTGACCTTCGCGGTGTCAGACACGGGGGTGGGCATCGCCAAGGATCAGCAGGAGCGGATTTTCGAAAGCTTTTACCAGCAGGAGGGGCACGGCGCCCGCTGCTATGGGGGCACCGGCCTGGGGCTGACCATCACCCGGCGGCTGGTTGAGATGATGAGCGGCGGCATCGAAGTGGAAAGCCGGGTGAGCGGCGGCAGCACGTTCCGCGTTACCCTGCGGGGGGTTCCGGTGGTCGATGACGACGCCGACGACGCGGTGGCGCCGGCCCCGGAGCGCAACGGCCCCATCCGATTCGTTCCGGCCCGGATACTGCTGGTGGACGATGTCTGGTCCAACCGGGAGCTGATCAAGGGGCTTTTAGAAAATACCCGCCTGACCATCGTGGAGGCGGAAAACGGCCACCGGGCACTGGAGATTTTGGCCGAATCGGCGCCCTTCGATCTGATCCTGATGGATCTTCGGATGCCCGAGATGGACGGGTATGAGACCACCGCACGAATCCGCGCCATGAACGGCCACGAGCGGACGCCGGTGATCGCCTTTACCGCCTCGGCCATGCGCCAGGAGCTGGACCGGATCGCAACCGTCTTCGACGGGCACCTGCTCAAGCCGGTGGATCGCAGGGCGCTTCTGGAACAGCTTCCGCGCTTTCTGGCCACGGCCGACCCCGAGGCCGACGGCGCCGCCTGTTTGAAAACCGGCGCCAAAGACGGCGCCGGGGGCGCTGGCGGATCGCTGGAAGCATTCCGGTCAATGCCCGGTCTCGGGGCCCGGTTGCGCGATCGGATCATGCCCCTTTGGGAGGATGTGGCGGATGGCTTTTACCTGGATGACCTGACCATCTTCGCCGAAGCGGTGGCGGCCGTGGGAGAGGAATACGGTGTTGCCGTTCTTTCCGATTTCGCCCGACGCCTGATGAAGGACGCGGCAAACAATCACATCGAAGCCATGGAGCGCGGCATTTCCCGGTTTCCGGAGATCGTGGCCGGGATCATGGCATTGGGGCCCCAGGATACTTGAAGACACTTGAAGACATTTGAACACACTTGATCAGGAAAGCGGATTTGATATGAGCGAACCGGACGCGCCGGCCACGCCTACCGTGCTGATTGTGGATGACAACGCACGGAATCTTCAGGTGCTGGCCAACATCCTGCGGGATCGGGATTTCCGGGTCGCCACGGCCCGCAATGGCGACATGGCCCTGCGCTTTCTGAGCCGTGGCAAGCCGGATCTGATCCTTCTGGACATTATGATGCCAGGAATGGACGGATACGCGCTGTGCCGAAGAATACAGCAAGACCCGGAAACGGCCGACATCCCCGTGCTGTTCATCAGCGCCCTGACCGAAACCGACGACAAGCTGCGGGGCTTTGCCGCCGGCGGGCGGGATTACATCACCAAGCCCTTCCAGAGAGAAGAGGTCCACGCCCGCGTCAGCGTCCATCTGAGGCTCAAGCAGGCCCAGGAATCGCTGAAGAGCGTCAATGACCAGCTTGGCCGGGCCAACGCGGCCAAGGACAAGCTGCTGTCCATCATCAGCCACGACCTGCGCGGCCCCATTGGCGGGCTCAGAAACAGCCTCGAGTCGATGGCCGCCAACCCGGAGCGGTTCGCGCCGGACACGCGGCGGCGGATGATGGAAGACCTGTTGAAATCGGTGGACGGCGCCTATGAGATGCTGGAAAAGCTGCTCTGCTGGGCCAATTCCCAGCGGGGCCGGATTCAATGCTCTCCGGAGTATGTGCCGGTTGAATACGCCCTGAACCACTGTCTGCGGTGGATCGGGGCCTCGGCCGCGGAAAAATCCATCCGGACGGTTTCCGAGGTCT